>CAMWWF010000481.1 GCA_947177885.1 uncultured Lachnospiraceae bacterium | reverse complement strand
CAAAGGTTCCTGTCGGTTCCCTGAATGCGGGAGGATCTCCTTCCGGTTCGGAAATCAGCTCCCAGACTGCGGGCAGTACCCCCGGGCCTTCCGGGAGCAGCCTTCCTGCAGGTACGCCTGAAAAAGAGGAGGACGGTTTTATTTTTTCCAGATCACCTGAAGGAGAAGACACGGATCAGAAGACAGGAGCAAAGGGGATGGATGTGATACTGACGATTGCGGTGATAGTGATCGTTATTGTCATTGTCATAGAGGCGGCGGCATTTGTCGTGATAAATAGAAAACCGAAAAAATGAGATGTGAAGTTGCAGTTTGGATGTTCCATCCAAATATTGACTTGATGCCCGCTGGAGCGGGCCGGGGGTATAAAAATGAAAGAAAAAGTGATGAGTCTGTTTGGGCAGGTGGACATGACCGAGGGACGTCCGTGGGAGAAGATCGTGGCTTTTACGATCCCCATGCTGATCGGTAATATCGCCCAACAGTTGTATAATACCGTGGACAGTATTGTGGTGGGAAAATATGTGGGCGATAATGCTCTGGCGGCGGTGGGAAGCGCAAGCCCTATTTTCAACCTGCTGCTGGTGCTGTTCGTGGGCATAGCCATGGGAGCGGGGATCATGGTGTCCCAATATTACGGTTCCAGAGACAGGGAAAATCTGTCCAAGACCATCGGAAGCACCATCACACTCACTGCCGCGGCTTCCGTTCTTCTGATGATCGTGGGAACTCTGGCGATCCGCCCCGTGCTTGTGCTGCTGGATACACCGGACAGTATCATAGACTGGTGTACCTCCTATCTGATGATCCTTCTGTGGGGGATTGCGGGACTGGCCTATTACAATATTCTCTGCGGAATTCTCCGTGGACTGGGGGATTCTCTGTCTGCGCTGATATATCTGCTGATCGCTACTGTGATCAACATCGGACTGGACGTATGGTTTGTGGCAGGATTTCATATGGGAGTGTCGGGAGTGGCTCTGGCCACGGTCATTGCACAGATGATATCCGCAGTGCTCTGTGTGCTCAAGCTGCGGAAGATGACGGATTATTTTGATCTGGAGCCGCAGTATCTCAAACCGGATAAACGGAACCTGATCACAGTGATCCGCCTGGGATTACCATCAGGTATTACACAGGCGATCTTTTCGCTGGCGATGGTGGTGGTCCAGTCTCTGACCAACAGCTTTGGGGAGATGATCATTGCCGCCAATGTCATCATTATGCGAGTGGACGGTTTTGCCATGATGCCGAACTTCTCCTTCGGAACCGCCATGACCACCTATGCGGGACAGAATGTGGGAGCCCGGCAGCTTGACCGGGTGAAACAGGGGGCGAAGCAGGGAACGCTGATCGCCGTCTGCACCTCAGCGGTCATCACAGGGCTGATACTGCTGTTTGGGCCGTATCTGATGGGGATATTTACGAATACGGAGGAGTTGGCCCGGCTGAGCGCCGATATGATGAAGATCCTGGCAGTGGGATATATCGCCATGGCAGTGACCCAGAGCTTATCGGGAGTTATGCGTGGAGCCGGTGATACGGTGACACCCATGTGGATCTCGCTGGTGTCCACGGTAGCGATCCGGGTTCCTCTGGTCTATGGACTTGTGTATCTGACCAGAACACCGGAATTGCCTCAGGGCCGGTATGAGAGTCTGTGGATATCCCTGTTGTGCGCATGGGTGCTGGGCGCTGTGATCACTTTCTTTTTCTATCGGCTGGGAAGATGGAAGAAGAAAGCCATTTAGAATGTGTCTGAAAATGCATTCCGGCTGTCTGCACACCCCACGTTGGGGTGTTTTAGGGTCACGATCCTGTTTACGCAGTCCGTTGGTAACTCTTTATATGGCTGGTCATCGGTAAGCAGTTTCAAGCATACTTCAGATAAATTGTATTGACTGTTTGATAAAAATGGATTAAAATATCTTAAGGATAACTTAAATAAATATAAAAAATTAGAAAACAATCAAAATCATAGGACATATTGTGGGAGGAACCGGTATATGTATTTCTGTAGAAACTGCGGCGAGGTCTATCTGACTGACGAAGCGGTAATGTGTGTAAAATGTGGCGTCGGCAAGGGACAGGGGTCAAATTATTGTCACAGCTGCGGGAAACCGGTTGATCCCGGACAAACGGTGTGCATGAACTGTGGTGTCGCGAACAAACCGGTTGCGGGCCCGAATGCAAAGAGCAAGCTTGCAGGGGGACTTCTGGGAATCTTTCTTGGAGGTTTCGGCGTACATAATTTTTATCTCGGATATACTACAAAGGCCATCATTCAGCTGGTATGTACCATTATCGGTTATCTGACGAGCTGCATCGGAATCGGTGTCCTTGTGGTACTGGGAATCACCGTCTGGGGACTTGTTGAAGGCATTATGATACTGTGCGGGAAGATCGAAGTGGACGGTCAGGGGAATCCTTTAGGGGATTAGAGCGTGATTGTTCAGGGAAATTCACTATCAGTTCCAATGCATGGCGGAGCTATCTGAACTG
>CAMWWF010000480.1 GCA_947177885.1 uncultured Lachnospiraceae bacterium | reverse complement strand
CATGACGGCAGTGGCCATCGGAACCGGAAAATATGTGGAGTTTCTTTCCGGCTATAATGGCAGATAATCATGGGAATCTGTTTTTATATCCGGATTATAACGCCAGGCAAGCCGGGGGACCGACCTGGAGAGGCAGAGGGATTTGACTTTTCGTTCGGATTATAACAGCGGGTAATTATGGGAGTCCGGTCTTTCGCCCGGGCTATGACGGATAAACGGGAGGCAGGAAATGTTAAAGGGTTTATACACTGCGTATACGGGAATGATCAACGAGCAGCACAGAATGGACACCATGACCAACAATCTGGCCAATGCAAGTACGGTGGGATATAAAAAGGAAGGGGCTACCAGCCAGAGCTTTCGCGATGTGCTGACTGTAAAGATCAGGGACACGTCCACAGGAAGATATGTGTCCCAGCGCATAGGCAGGAACAACCCCGGTGTGAAAATCGGGGAAAATTACACGGATTATACCCAGGGCTCCTATCGTGTCACGGGGAATACTTACGATCTTGCGCTGGACGGGGAGGGCTTTTTCACCATTGAGTTTACCAATAAGGCTGGGGAGACTTCCTATATGTATACCAGAGGCGGGCAGTTTACTCTGAATGAAGAAGGCTATCTGGTGACGGAAGACGGCGATTATGTATTGGGAACCGGCAACAGGAGGATTCGTCTGAACACGCTTCTGGATTCGGATATCGGGACGGACGGCACCATCAGCCAGAACGGTGTGCCTGTGGCAAAGATTCTGGTTACCGATTTTGAGGATTACAATTATCTGGAAAAATACGGGGAGACCTATTACAGACCCATAGATGGCGCCAGGTCTTTTGAGTCGGATGCGAAAGTCAATTCAGGATATCTGGAGATGGCCAATGTGCAGATTGTAACCGAGATGGTGAATCTGATTGCGATCACGAGGAATTACGAAAGCGCCCAGAAAATTATCCAGACCTATGACGGTTCGCTGGATATTGCGGTGAATCAGCTGGGCAGGGTGTCCGGCTAGTGGGATGACTGAGACAGGCCCGTGACGACGAAACGGAACAGAACAGAAAGACAGCAGCAGAAAGGGAATAAATTATGGTACGCAGCTTATGGACGGCGGCGACAGGTATGATTGCACAGCAGATCAACCTGGATACGATCGCAAACAATCTGGCCAATGTAAATACCCAGGGTTTTAAGACCCAGGTGAGTGAATTCAAGACACTTCTCTATCAGACCCTGCAGACCAGGACGACCACGGCGAACGGCGAGCGGAAGCCCACCAGCGCGCAGGTTGGTCTCGGTACGCGGAACTCTGCCATTACGACTATTTTCAAAACGGGCAATATGCTTGCCTCCGACAGCGATACTGCTTTTGCATTGGACGGAAAGGGCTTTTTTGCAGTGCGGGGTGAGGATGGCAATACATATTACACCCGGGACGGTAATTTCGTGTTCACTTTGGGCCAGAATGGGAATATGTTGGCCAACGCAGACGGTCTGCCCGTGATGAGCAGTGAGGGACGTCCCATTGTGCTGAGCCGGGAACTTATTGTCAGCAATATTACAGTGACTGCGGACGGGGAGCTCTGCTACCCGGATGAGAAAGAGAATCCCCAGCCCATGGGAATCAGGATCGGCGTGTTCCAGTTCAATAATCCCAACGGACTTGAGAGGCTGGCGGACAGCTTGTACAATATAACGGCTGCCAGCGGCCAGGCCATCAACGAGGCCACTAATAATGCGGTTGAGAAGACCCAGGTGGTTCAGGGATATCTGGAGGGATCCAATGTACAGGTGGCGGATGAGATGGTGAATATGATTGTGGCCCAGCGAGCATATGAGCTGAATTCCAAGGCCATTACTACATCCGACGAAATGCTGCAGCAGGCGAACAATCTGCGCAGGTAAGCAGGCAAAGATTCTCTGAGCCTGTAAGAGGGTATGCGGCATGAAGGGTGATTTTCTGCCGGAATGGGAAAACAGGAGGGAACAGGATGGATTTCAGCAATATAACCGGTATGTACAGTGACAAGTATTCCACAATGGCAAACCAGACGGCATCCAAGCTGCAGAATAAACTGACGGATGCGGACTATTCCAAGGCGACGGATGCGGAGCTGATGGATGCCTGCAGGCAGTTTGAAGCATATTTTGTGGAGCAGCTGTACAAGGGGATGATGAAGACGATCCCCACCAGTGAGAATACTTCTAATTATACTTCTACAATGATGGATTTTTACAAGGATCAGATGGTTCAGAGCATGGCGGAGCAGACCACAAAGCAGAGCGGCTTTGGAGTGGCACAGATGCTCTATGAACAGATGAAGCGCAATTTCGGCACCGATGTCATTCCGGCGGACAAGGAGAACGGGGATGCCGTTCCTGCTGTTGCCGCAGAGTAGGGGATTGCTTCGAAATCATAGGGACTGCGCAGAAATGCGAATTTATTTTCCCGGGATTCTAGTACTACATCCGGTTAGTTTCTAAACTATAGTTGGGTACAACCTGGCCAAC
>CAMWWF010000479.1 GCA_947177885.1 uncultured Lachnospiraceae bacterium | reverse complement strand
TCAATTCCGTCCTTTCCGGCAATACTGATATATCTTTTCTGCACATTCTTTTCACTCCTCCCTCGATTGCTCCCGCATCGACCCCGTTCCCGCCCGCGCCCGCGTATCAAGCTGCTGCAGGCAGAACTTATCTGCCGGCAGTGATATCTCCTGATATCACATTTTAACGTCAGAAAAGCCATGACTCCTGATAGCAGGCAGTCATGGCTCATTCCAAACCTCTATATCCGGCCGGCAGCAAAAGCCGATGAACTCAGTCTACGATATCCCGGGAGACAAATTTCCTTCTGATCTTGAATTGATTCGCTGTATTTCTCAACTTAGTCATCATTCTTTGCCTCCTTTCCTTCTTTATCGTTCTTGTTTGTTGACAACTGTCTTTCAGTATAAGCACATTGGAAATGAATGTCAACTGTTTTTTGAAAATTTATTATCCGGCTTCAGCTGCTGCAAGGTGCCCCTGTCTGAGCTGATATCGGCTGCGGTCCTATGACCAAGTCCTTAACTACCTCTCCTGCGATAATCAGCCCCACCACCGGAGGGACAAAGGCTGTGCTTCCGGGAACACTCCTTCCGGCCGCGCCCTCCCTCTGGCATGCCGGCGTTTCTTCGGAATACACCACTTTCAGGCTTTCCACGCCGCGCTTTTTCAGCTCCCGTCTCATCACCTTCGCCAGGGGACATACCTTCGTCTCGTAAATATCCGCCACCTGAAATAAACTTCCGTCCAGCTTATTGCCCGCCCCCATACTGCTGATGACGGGAACCCCCGCCTCCTTTGCCGCCAGGATGATGCCGAGCTTTGCCGTCACCGTGTCCACCGCATCCACCACATAGTCATATTCTGCAAAGGTAAATTCCTCCGCATTTTCCGGCAGGAAAAAGAGCCGGTGAGTCCTCACCCGGGCCCGGGGATTGATCTCTTCTATCCGCTCCCGCATGGCCTCCACCTTGTATTGCCCAAGGGTCTTCCATGTGGCGATGATCTGGCGGTTCAGATTCGTGAGGCTTACCCTGTCATTGTCTATCAGATCCAGGGCTCCGACGCCGCTCCGGGCCAGGGCCTCGCACACATAGCCTCCCACGCCGCCGATCCCGAACACCGCCACCCGGACGCCGTGCAGCCTGTCCATTCCTTCCCTTCCCAGGAGCATCTCCGTTCTGGCAAACTGGTCTTCCATCACTCATACCTCATACTTTTCTATCCTGCACCGATGCCTTCTCTCTCCGGCCGGTGCCTCCCTGGAATAGCTGATGCCTACCAAAAGGATATCGCCGCCGTAACCTTTGAGCGCATCGGGATAATGCCTGTCTTTCATCTGTTCAATGGCACCTTTCGCGGATCGGTTCCATTTCAGCTCGATAACCAGTGCCGGAAGAATGGAATCCTTCTTCGGCAGATATACAATATCCGCATACCCGGCGCCCGCCGGCAGTTCCTCAAACATCAGATATTCGTCCCCATAGCTGAAATAGGCTCGTTTGATCACACTGCGCAGCGCCTGTTCATTGTTATAGTAAAGAGGTGATTCTTCCTCATGAATTCTTTCAATCTGCCCTGCCACAGCCTCTTCTTTTCCATGAACGGTATCCTCGATCAGCTGTTCGCTTTCTCTAACCCGTCTGATCGTATCAGTCCTTTTCACCTGGCGAATGGCCCTTGCGAATTCCTGCCGAATCTCCTCATTGGGAATCCGTACTTTCTGCGTCTCCTCATCATAAGTCAGATAGCCAAGATGGATCAGCAATGTCAGCACATCGTCCCTGTCCCGGAAGGTCACCAGATCATTGGCAAAGCCTTTGGTGTCCACTCTTACCGCTCCTCCTCCGATCAGTTCCGCTGCCGTCCTTCCAAGACCGTCAAAATCCAGACTGATATAACCCATCAGGCTTTCCGCTGCGGAGGTCTGCGTCCAATAGGAATCAAAATCATCATTTCGAAGCGCTTCCATCACGGAATTCGGATTATAGACAGCTTCCATACCGCGGAATTCATAACCGTCGTACCATTGCTTCATCCTTTCAAAATCGCTTCCGTAAGAATTGCAGAGCCTCTTCACCTCATTTTCTGTAAATCCAACATATTTACCGAACTGTCTGGGCTTTATCATGGTAAATTCCTTGAAATCCGATATGGCAGACTGTGAGCCGTCTTTCTTGACAGGCAGAATTCCCGTCATGTATACTGCCGCGAATATCTTATCCGTTGTTCCGCTGTTCTTAAACAGGGTTCGGAGAAATTCAAGATATGCTTTTTGTATATCAAAGCGGCTTCCCGCCTCCCGTATAGGCGCGTCCCATTCATCTATAATCATAACAAATTTATTTCCCGCCGCCTGTACCGCATGGGACAGCGATGCGGCAAATCCCTCTGCAGCCTTCCTTTCCGGATATTGTTCCGATAATTCGCTGAGCAGATTCTTTTTAATATACGGCACAATCCCCGCCACGGAAGCTTCCCCTATGATCCCCGTCATATCCAGATAAATAACATCATATCTATTCAGATGGTCCAAATAC
>CAMWWF010000478.1 GCA_947177885.1 uncultured Lachnospiraceae bacterium | reverse complement strand
CCCCCAGGTCATCCATGAAAGTTGTGTCCATAGTGATCTCCTCGGGATCCACATTCAGTACTTCCGCAATTACTTTTTTCAGTTTTTCAAATTCCATAACCGTTCCTTCTTTCTTAAATTATTTCTTATTTTGAATATTCTTTGAGTCAAATATTTCTTATCTCGCTTATTGGCCTCTCATATGTCTGCCATCTGAAATATCTGTCCGGATCTCAGTCTTCGAGGACTATCTTTTCTTTTATTTTTTCATTTATATTCTGTTCCTTGAACGTTATGCATTGAAGGATGGAGTTTTTGATCTCAATGGCTTTACTGCTTCCATGCGTCTTGACCACAAGACCGTTGAGCCCGAGCAGTGGAGCGCCTCCATACTCTTCGGTGCTGAATCCTTTCAGGGTCTTCTTCAGCGCAGGCTTTACCAGCAACCCGCCTATCTTGCTTTTCAGGGAATCCATCATGCCCTCTTTGATCTTACCCACCAGAGCCGCACTGACACCTTCCAGCATCTTCAACACTACATTTCCGACGAAAGCTTCACAGACCAGCACATCCGCCACGCCAAAGGGAATATCCCTCGCTTCCACATTGCCGATAAAATGAATCTCGGGACAGTTCTGCAGCAAAGGATAGGTCTCCTTCGTCAAAGCATTTCCCTTCTCCTCCTCCGCACCGATATTTACAAGGCCGACTCTGGGATTCTTAACTCCGATAACGCTCTCCATATACACACTTCCCATTTTGGCAAACTGTACCAGCTGCGAGGGTCTTGCGTCTACGTTGGCACCACAGTCCAGCAGAAGACTGACACCCTTCACATTGGGAATGATGGGAGCCAGAGGCGGTCTCTCCACACCCTTGATACGCCCCACGATCACCTGGCCGCCCACTAGCACAGCCCCCGTGCTTCCGGCGGAAACAAGAGCGTCACACTCACCGTCTTTCACCAGATTCATACACTTTACAATGGAGGAATCCTTCTTCTTCCGGATCGCCATGACCGGCGGTTCCGCAGTCTCGATCACTTCCTCCGCATGTATGATCTCCAATTGAGCGGCGTCATAGGTGTATTTCTTCAATTCCTCCTTGAGGACAGGCTCTCTTCCCACCAGAAATACCTTGACACGCTTGTCTTCCTTAACAGCTTCCACCGCCCCTTTGACGATCTCTGCCGGGGCATTGTCTCCACCCATGGCATCCACTGCAACATTTACTATCTCAGCCATTCAATTTATCCTTTCCGCCAATACTACATTTACTATACTAGACACCTTGGTAAAAATCAAGCTATTTCTTTCAGATATGTGCCGGAAGCGGTTTACGCCTGTTTTTGACCATGTCGGGGCGGTTATGGGGATGTGATGCCTCGCATCGACCCGGGCATCCGGACAGATATTATCACATACGACGGCCCCCGCTCCATGAGGCGGCAGTTCACAGGAGAATGGATGCCATGACTTCCCTGCTGAATAACAGAGTCAAAGTTGACGCAGACATGGGACTGACATGGAGAACGGCGCCAATCACCAGAACCCGAACATAACCGGAGTTGCAGCACAAAGCTACACTCTCCGGTAACGGTTCAGGCAGGAGTAGATTTCCTGGGGCCTGGGCATGGCGTAGCCGCCGGGGATATAACTGCCCTCCGCAAAGAATTCCAGACCTTTCTTCTCCAGCCGGGTGATGATATAGCTGGCGATCTCCGGCAGCGTCCGTCTGCCATCGATCAGATTTTCCACGGCATATTTCAGGATCAGTCCCAGTGAGGCTGTCTGCTCGCTGTCTGTGATCTGCTCTATGTAGCGCAGATCCACATTCTGTTTACCCAGGGAAAAGCCGTCACGGCCCATGACTTTTACTTTCAGGCGCTCGCTTCCGTCCTGCCGCACTTCCCCTGTCCGATAGTCCCGGCGCTTCGGTGCGCCCTCGGCGTCCTTTGTCATAACGCGGCGGCTCCGGGGCATTTGGAAAGCCGCAGCGGCCGCCGTATCATGCAGGGGAAAGCTTTCGCAGAGGGACTTTGCCTTTTCCGTAATGTCCAGGGGACGGTAGTTATCCATCTGGATCACGGTGTCCGCAATGTGGAAAAAAGCTCCGGAGCTGCCGGCCACCAGTATCGTGGAAATTCCCGCTTTCTCATATAAATCCCTGGCTCTGGACAAAAACGGGGTGATGGGCTCCTTGTCAGGACTTACCACACTCTGCATAAATGCGTCCCTGACCATGAAGTTGGTGGCCGAAGTGTCCTCATCCAGCAGGAACACACGGCTGCCCGCCTCCATCCCTTCCACAATTCCCGCCGCCTGGGATGTGCTCCCGCTGGCATCCGCGGTGGAAAAGCTGTGTGTATCCTTCCTGTTGGGCAGGTCATTAATGAACAGGGATATATCCACATCCTTGATGAAGCGTCCGTCCTCAGAGCGCAGTTTCAGTGCACTTTCCTCTGTGATCACATACTCTCTTCCGTCTCCCGCAATGTGATCATACACGCCCAGTTCCAGCGCGTAGAGCAGTGTGGACTTACCATGATT
>CAMWWF010000477.1 GCA_947177885.1 uncultured Lachnospiraceae bacterium | reverse complement strand
CTTTAAAAGCCATAGACAGATATATAGACGCATATCCCAATATGCGGGTTCAGCTTCTGGACGGGGCATATCCCATGGGGGATGAGGTGGTGTTGATCTACGAGGCCACGGGAAGAGTGATCCGTCCCGGCGGACTGCCCATTGAAGAAGGGGTGGCGGTCTTTAACGTGGAGACGGTCTACAATGTATACCGTGCGGTGGAGAGAGACGTCCCTGTTATCGATAAACTGGTGACGGTTGTGGGAGAAGTACAGCATCCCATTACGGTCAGAGTTCCACTGGGGGCTTCCATTCAGAATGTGGTGGCTTACGCAGGGGAAGTGACGACGAAAGATCCCGTTTATCTGGTGGGCGGTCCCATGATGGGGAATCTGGCGGATGAGACGGCGGTGGTGACCAAGACCACCAATGCGGTGATCGTACTGGATAAAACCCATTCCCTGGTACAGAGGAAGAACCGGAATGCGGCCATTGACTTAAAGCGCGCGGCCTCTTCCTGCTGTCAGTGTGAGACCTGTACCAGTCTGTGTCCCAGACACGCGCTGGGGCATCCCATTGAACCTCATAAGTTTATGAGAAGCGCGGCAAATCAGGATTTTCAGGATACCAATGTATTTTTGAACACCATGTTCTGCAGTTCCTGCGGACTCTGTGAAAACTTTTCCTGTCCTCAGGGCCTGTCTCCCAGAAGCCTGATCGCCGATTATAAGCTGGGGCTTAGAAAGGCGGGTGTGAAGCCGCCTGCCGATGTGAAACCCGCTCCCGTAAAGGAGAGCAGACAGTACCGCAAGGTTCCGGAGGAGAGGCTGGCGGCGAGACTGGGACTTTCCCGATATGACGCGGAGGCTCCTCTGCAGGAAGACGGTTATTGGAAAGAACAGGACATTATCCATAAAGTGAAGATCCTGCTGAGTCAGCACATCGGAGCGCCTGCGGTTCCCGTGGTGGAGAACGGCGCGAAGGTGAAAGCGGGAGATCTGATCGGGAAACCGGGCAATGGACTGAGTGTGGCGATACATGCTTCCATGGACGGGATCGTCAGGGAAGTGACGGATAAATATATTGTGATCACAGAGAGGTAGGGAGACCATGAGCAGAGCGTTAGGAATGATTGAATTTAAGACAGTTTCCACAGGTGTCACTGCAGCGGATGCCATGGTAAAGACGGCGGCAGTGGAGCTGGTGGAGGCACAGGTTGTCTGTCCCGGCAAATACATAGCGCTGATCACCGGCGATCTCAGCGCCGTGGACGCGGCGGTGGCAATGGCTAAGACACAGTACGGCGAGCAGCTGATCGACAGTTTTGTGCTGGGGAATCCGGACGAGGGGATCTTCCCTGCCATCTACGGAACCACTCATATTGAAAAGGTGAGTTCCCTGGGGGTGTTGGAGACTTTTGATGCGGCGTCCATCATTGTAGCCGCGGATGTGGCGGCAAAGACTTCCGAGGTGGAGCTGATCGAACTTCGTGTGGCAAAGGGAATGTGCGGCAAGTCTTATGTGTATCTGTGCGGTGAGGTTTCCGCGGTGGACGCTGCCATTGCCAAAGCGAAAGCGGCTGTGGCGGAGAGCGGAATGTATCTGGATTCCACCGTTATTGCCCATCCGGACGACCAGATCATTAAATCCATTTTGTAAGGGACAGATTGTGATCTGGCAGATGAGCCGAAGACACATATCATGCAAAACACAAATTCCACCTCATCTGTTTTTATGTAATGCTAAAAGTAGGAGACAAATCATATGCGGACACCGGAAGAAATGATAGGTCTGGTCTTAAATATTGCAAAAAAGGATGAACGCATTCGTGCGGTAACCATGGGTGGTTCCAGGGCTAATAAGGATTGTCCTCCAGATGTTTACCAGGACTTTGATATCGTTTTCTATGTAAATGACGTCGCGCCGTTTTGGGATAATATGGAATGGATCGAAGAAAAGTTTGGAACGCCTTCTTTGATGCAAAAGCCCGAAAGCATGGGATTAGTACCGCCTGACGGGGAGGGAAATTATGTTTATCTGATGATTTTTCCGGACGGAAACAGGATTGACCTGAATATCACAGCTGAGAAGTATACTGATGATGGAGAGCCGATGCTTTTGCTGCTGGATAAGGACGGAACCTTTCCCGAGATACAGATCGCAGAAGACTACTGGTATGTAAAGAGACCGACACCGCAGATGTTTGCGGACTGCTGCTGTGAGTTTCACTGGTGTCTGAACAATGTGGCCAAGGGAATCGCCCGGGACGAGCTGTCATATGCAATGGAAATGCTGAATCATTGCGTGAGAGACATGCTTATACTCATGTTGGAATGGTATGTGGGCGTAAATTATGATTTTAAGGTTTCCGCGGGGAAATGCGGGAAGTACTTAAAAAAGTATTTGCCCGGCGATCTGTATGAGAGATTTCAGGCTACATATTCCAATGCGGAATATGATAATATGTGGAAGGCGGCTTTTGACATGCTCGATCTGTTTGGGGATGTGGCAAGGATCGTAGCCGCCGGACTGGAATCAGACCGCTGTAT
>CAMWWF010000476.1 GCA_947177885.1 uncultured Lachnospiraceae bacterium | reverse complement strand
ACATGATTGATGCTCCGCTCATACTCAAACGCCGCCAGAGGGATGCCGCTGAGTGCTATGATGGAGGAGATGCGGGCGGACAGATTGACGATGCTCTTTACCATGGCATTGATGCCTTTGCCCAGCTCTTCAAATTCGTGATTTCCTCCTACAGATACTTTGGTGTCCAGATTGCCGTTGGTTATGGAATCCAGATCTTCTATGATATCATGGATCCCTCTGATCACTTTTTTCCGGATAAGGTAATTCAGCAGCAGGATCACAACGGCTTCAATGCACAGCAGATACAGAAAAGTGATCAGCACATTTCCCCAAAGCTTCTGACGGAGAATGCTCCGGGGCAGGGCGGCGCAGAGCAGGACATCATCGTAGCGCCTGCTGACTATATACATTGTCCTGCCGTCACTTCCTTTTTCATACCCGCCTTCGGTGCAGCCCAGAAGCAGACCCAGCCGGTAGCAGTCGGCGGTGAATTCCTGATCCAGACCACCGGAATGCCCCAGAACGGCTCCTGTGGAAATATCGACTACAAACAGTTCCTCCCCGATATCCGTGGGAAATTTGGAGAAAATGTAATCGTAGGTGTTTCTGGACTGTGCCTCAAGCTGTCTGGTGGGAGTAAAGCCTACCTGGATCACGGCATACTGTTCTTTTCCGGCAACCCCCACATACTGCATGATCTTGCCTTCCGCCGCGTTGGGCTGTGCCATCTGGATCAGGCAGGCATCTTCATCGCCGCGTCCTATCAGATCCAGAAAGGGGCGGGTCTGTTCGTGGGCGGCCATGTCGAATCCCACATATTGTGAGACGGATCCGGATACAATGATTCCGTTTTCATCAATGATATGCAGTTCATCCACATTCAGCAGGGCTGCAAGATATTGCATTTCCTCCACACTCAGGGAGGCATCCTGCGGGCGATCCAGCACATAAGCGGCTGCTTTGGCTCTGGTCAGGTAATCTTCGTCGAGATTTTCGTTCAAAAGGCGCAGTTCCTCCCGATTGCTCTCCAGAGTATGTATCATCTGTTCCGTTTTCGTGCAAAAGGTTTTGTATTGTTGGGATTCCTGCATGTTCAGATTGAGGAAGAAATTGATCAGAAGGATCACGGAGATGGCGGTTGTTATGATAAAGACGGTATACCGGATAAATATTTTCTGCATGGAGAGGTCCTCCTCTTCTTATATATGCTCTTATATACCCTTGGAATCTCCAGGCTGCTTATTCAGTGTCTTTCCGGAAATCACTCCGGGCAATTCCCCCGCTTTTCCGAATAACTTTTAACCGCAATGCCTGATTCTGCTTCCTGAAATTCCGAGAGGCTGTTATTAGGATATAATTACGCCGATGATAGTGCACCGTTCACGTGGTATTCGGCCTGACGGATCATTCGGCGTGATGTGTCTGTTGTTTGCGAAACACCATACAATATTTTATTATACCGCTTTTCCTGAGTGTAGTATTCCCCGTTTTTACACAAATCACCCCGAAATTTCGCAAAATAGACAGACGTGCGCTCTGCTTTGGCAGTCTGGAGCGTGTTTATTTCCCTTTCAGATTTATTTTATATTTTTATCACAAATTGAACACAGTTTGGACACATTTACCCTTTAATATATGTATCAGATAGTTGATGAACTCACTATCTCCCCCCTCATAAGAAAATAGCGAAAGGTCTCGGTGCAAGCCGGGGCCTTTTCGCATGTGACAAATGATTTCCTCGGTCTGCACGCCCCGATTTGGTCACTGTAGCCTCAATATGCCTCCCAAATTGGGGCTTGCATACCACAAAGTGTGATGCACACTCCACGGAAAGCATTTTTCAAACACGCTCTAATGTGTAACAGACAGATCGCTGAACTGTTACCTTAATATTGTCCCAATATCCTGTGAGACGAAAAAAAGGGTGGTAGAAATCGGCAAATTAGAGTAGAATAGATTAGAGTGCGTTTCAGATACGCTCCGGAGCGCGGGAAGAAGCAAGGAACTCTCTAGTCTGCGGAGCAGGCATTTTCCGAATGGAGAATGCCCGAGGACGGCTATTTTCCCGTGAAAATATGTATGGCGGAAGACAGGTCAGGGAGGTTGGAATGAATTTATCGAAATTGCTGGAGAAGCTGGATCATGAGTGTGTGCAGGGAAGCGCGGACAGGGAGATCGCGGAGGTGGTAAACGATTCCCGCAGGGTCTGTCCCGGCTGTCTGTTTATCTGTATAGAGGGAATGAAGGCTGACGGCCATGGCAAAGCGGCGGAGGCGGTGCAAAAGGGAGCGGCTGCACTGATCACTTCCAAGCCTGTGGAGGGTGTGGAAGATCACGATGTAACAGTCATCCGTGTGGAGAACACCCGTTATGCCATGGCTTTTATTGCGGCTGCCTGGTATGGGTATCCTGCGGAGAAGCTGAAGGTGATCGGCATTACCGGCACAAAGGGCAAGACCACCACCACCTACCTGGTGAAATCCATATTGGAACACGCGGGTTTTAAGGTGGGACTGGTGGGAACCATTGAGGCGATCATCGGTGAGGAACATAT
>CAMWWF010000475.1 GCA_947177885.1 uncultured Lachnospiraceae bacterium | reverse complement strand
GTGGTGTATATCGTGCTTGTTGTTTTCTTTGCTTATTTCTATACATCCATTACCTTCAATCCGATCGAGATTGCGGAGAATATGAAAAAGCAGGGCGGCTTTATTCCGGGAATCAGGCCGGGAAAACCTACCAGCGAGTATCTGACAAAAATTTTAAATTATATTATATTTATAGGCGCTGCGGGCCTTACGATCGTCTGTGTGATACCTTTTGTATTTAACGGCGTGTTTAATGCTTCCGTGTCATTTGGCGGAACCAGTCTGATTATTATCGTGAGCGTTGTGCTTGAGACGATGAAGCAGATTGAATCTCAGATGCTGGTGCGCAACTATAAAGGATTTTTAAATGACTGACAAACTGGCGATGAACATGAAATTCAAAGCATAGTGAAAAACAGAGGTTAGGGCGGAGGTGTTTTACGAACAATTTCCCCTAGCCTCTGTCTTGTATCACAGGAAGAGATAAAGCAGGAGGAAAGCGATGAAGATTGTTATGTTGGGCGCACCCGGCGCCGGCAAGGGCACTCAGGCCAAAATGATTGCGGAGAAATATGGGATTCCCCATATTTCCACAGGCGATATTTTCAGGGCCAATATCAAGAACGGCACAGAGCTTGGAATGGAAGCCAAGAAATATATGGATCAGGGACAGCTTGTCCCCGATGAGCTGACGGTCAGAATTCTTCTCGACAGAGTGGCAAAGGAGGACTGCAGGGCCGGCTACGTGCTGGACGGTTTTCCCAGAACCATTCCTCAGGCACAGGTGCTTGACGAGGCTCTGACAAAGCTCGGAGATCAGATTGACTTTGCCATTGACGTAAAGGTGCCTGATGAGAATATTATAAGGCGAATGAGCGGAAGACGTTCCTGCGGCGGCTGCGGAGCGACTTATCACATCGAGCACATTCCGCCCAAAAAAGAGGGAATCTGCGATACCTGCGGCGGTGAGCTCACACTCCGCGATGACGACAAGCCGGAGACTGTTAAGAGCCGTCTGGATGTCTACCATAAGCAGACGCAGCCCCTGATCGACTTCTACAGCGCAAAGAACATACTCAGGACCGTGGACGGAACCATGGATATGAAGGATGTGTTTGCGGCCATCACGGCTATTTTAGGGTGAAATCCGTGACTTTGCATAGTGTGGCGGACTTGGATCTTTTGAAGGCAGGAGGGATGGGTGGAATATGGCCATATCAATAAAATCTGCAAGGGAAATTGAGCTGATGCGGGAAGCGGGCAGAATTCTTTCGGAGGTACACGAAAAGCTGGGAGAGGAGATCAGGCCGGGAATTTCCACATGGGACATCAATGCGCTTGGAGAAGAGCTGATAAGAAGCTATGGATGTGTGCCCAACTTCCTTAATTATAATGGTTATCCTGCGTCAATCTGTGTTTCTGTGAATCACGAGGTGGTGCATGGAATTCCGAATAAGAGCCGTATCCTTCAGGAGGGCGATATTGTCAGTCTGGATGCGGGATTAATCTACAAAGGTTACCATTCGGATGCGGCAAGAACCCATCCGGTGGGAAGGATATCGCGGGATGCGGCGAAGCTGATCGAGGCCACCAGAAGGAGCTTTTTCGCCGGGATCCGGTATGCCAGAGAGGGATACCGCCTTTTTGATATCTCCAACGCCATTGACGCTTATATCAGTCGTTTCGGATACGGAATCGTGAGGGATCTGGTGGGACACGGCATCGGAACCCGGCTGCATGAGGATCCGCAGATTCCGAATTTCAGACAGTGGCGCAGGGGACCCAGGCTCCGGCCCGGAATGACACTGGCCATCGAGCCTATGATTAACATGGGAACCTGGCGCGTGTCCTGGCTGGATGACGACTGGACCGTTGTGACGCAGGATGGGCGGCTCTCGGCACATTATGAGAATACGGTGCTGATCACCGCGGGGGAGCCGGAGATACTTACGCTTGGAAGTAAGTGAAAGGACAGGAATTTAATATGACCGGAATGTTTGCATTTTCCAGGGCGGGACACGACAAGGGCCGGATGTATCTTATAATAGGCGAGGATGAGGAATATGTTTATCTTGCGGACGGGCGGCTCAGGACGGTGGATAAGCCCAAAAAGAAGAAAAAGAAGCATATACAGCCGGTGAGGAGCGGCACGGACGAAGCCCTTGCGGCTAAATTAAGAAATGCGCAGACCATATATAATGAAGAAATCAAGTTTGCAATCAAAGTCAGGACAAATAAGGAGGTAGCAGATGTCAAAAGCTGATGTAATCGAAATTGAAGGAACCGTAGTTGAGAAGCTTCCCAACACCATGTTTCAGGTAGAACTGGAGAACGGCCACAGAGTGCTGGCTCATATCAGCGGAAAGCTGAGACAGAACTTTATCCGTATTCTGCCGGGAGACAAGGTGACGCTGGAATTGTCCCCCTACGATCTTTCAAAGGGCAGGATCATCTGGAGAGACAAATAAATCAGGGGAATCCCTTGCATTTATGATTGTACCATGCTATAATGTAAAACGGTCTTTTTTGAAAGGAGGGTTTAACATGAAGGTTAGATCAT
>CAMWWF010000474.1 GCA_947177885.1 uncultured Lachnospiraceae bacterium | reverse complement strand
TATGTACCGTAGACTTGCTGACCCCGAAAGCCTTTGCCGTCTGGCGCACTGTGGCATTGTTGTCAATAATATAGCTGGCGATGTTCATGGCACGCTCTTCAATATAGTCTTTCAAGAGAAAACCCCTTAAGAATCTTTTTTACAGTGTATGAAAGATTCTCAAGGGGTATGACTTGTGCCGCAAAATATTTTATACGCCTGTAACCCGGCGCAGCGCCTTCCGCGCCGTATCCGCAGACTTCGTTCCGCTTCCTCCCGCAGCCTAAAATTTCCCTCCTCCGCCGCCATGTCTCGCACCGGAAGATGACGTGTGGGTCCTGGAGCCTCCGGAGCTGCCCGAGCTGCCGGATCCGGTATCCCTGGGCTTTTCCCTCCGACTGACATTCCGGTATAGAAAAAGGTCTTTTTCCTTCGTCAGCCGCAGGCTGCCTTTCCTGACATAATTGTCTGCCGAAGACTGGCTGCGCACCGTTTTCAGTTTTCCTTTCATAATGCCTGTTGCGATCAATGCTATCAGGAATCCCGCTCCGAACGTGACCGCAAAATGACCCGCGAACCCAAATGGCCCTTTCGGGAGATTATCCACATCATAGGGCGCTCCCGTCCTCGCCTGGGTTACAAAGTCATCACACAGCTCCGCAAATGTCGTAAAGGCTGCGGCGTAATCTCCCGCACTCAGGTCACTGATAAAGACTTCCGACATATATTCCCGCCCGGCATCAGTGATCGCCGTGATCCCATATCCCTTTGTGGATATATACCAGTCTCTCTCCTCCATACTTATGAGGAAAAGGACACCGTCTCCCTCACTTCCGAATCCGTATCCATGATCGTCATAAAAATCATCCGCATACACCATGGGAGATACACCATTCAGAGAATTCACTGTGACCACAACAATATCCACCTGCTGCCTTTCACTGATCTCATCCAGTTTCCTCAACAGATCCGCTTCTTCACTGTCTGAAAGCAAATCCGCATCATCTGTCAGTCTGGGCAGATCGCCTGCAGCAGACACCGGGAAGGCAGATATAACCGATAAAAACAATACACAAAATATAGCAGCCAATTTCTTTTTCACTATTCGCACCTCCCCCTACAGCAGCCACATCAGGTAGGAAACAGCAAACAATGCCATACCGATCACACCTGTAAGTCCAAACAGCCATCTTACATACGCAGCCTTATCCAGCGGCAGATTTCCCACCATTTTCCCGGTCTGCCCATTCATGGCAAAGAGCCAGCTCTCGCCATTCCATGTGGTGGTCAGAAGCCACACAGGGAAAAGAGCGTAAGAAACCTTGCTGTTCTGCAGCCGGATGCTGCCCGACTCCTTCGAGATCGTTGTATAGCCTTTAACCGTCTCGTAAAAGGCATCCTCTGTACTTTTCCGAATACGTTCATTGGCGCGCTCTGCACTTTGTGCTGCATCCACATCATATTTGTCTGCCAGATAGCCTGCCAGATACGCGGTCTGAAAATCCACCGCCTGTGAAAAATCAAAGGGCTCCAGAGACTCCATCAGATCATCCGGCATCTTCGTGGAACCGTCAACAGGAACTTTCCCAAATTCAAGGTTCCCGCCTCTGCTTACCGCGAAGTAACTGGTTTCCGTATAATTATACCGGCTGTCGCTCCATGTCCGGACTTTTGTTGCCTTATAACGCATATTGGCATCGGCATTGGCATCAAACAGCCAGAAAGGAACATACACACCCTTGATCTCCTCAATATGATTTTGATCTTTAAATACTTTTGGAAGCAGACGTTTCCCGTTGTAATACCCCTTAAGGGCCTCTTTCGCGGCATTCTTATCCAGTTTAAAAGGAATTACATAATCCGGTTTTAACGCTCCTGACAGTTTCCCCGTCATCACCACATGATTTCCGCAGAATGGGCAGGACGCAGCCGCTGTGTTTTCCTCGCACACGATCTCGCCGCCACAGGAATTGCAGACATAGGAACAGAATCCGTCATCCTGCCATTCCTCCCCGGCACCAATATCCCATCCCATGTCATCCGCCGGTTCCTCTTTCAGCTCACTGTCATAATTTTCCAGTGTCTCCACCTCAAATTCCGTATCGCAGAAAGGACACTTCATCTTCTGTATCGTACTGTCAAAGGCAATTGCGCCGTTACAGCATGGACATATGTATTCTTTTATTGCAGACACCTCATACCTCCTCATCGCAGGCTTGCTTATTCTCACCCGCAAATTTTACTTTATGATTCCTTGATAATTTTACGCGCTCCTGTGCGCATGAAACCGGAAGTTGACACAATGCCCTTCTGTATCAACATATATCATGATTACAGAGCAATCACGGTATAGATGGCTATTCGGCCGCTGACTGCCTTGATTATAGATTTATGATCAGCATTCGCTGCTCGCCGAACATGCAGTCATGTTCTTCTCGCTAATGCTCATTATATCACAAAAGAACTGCCGCTTCAAAAAATTTATGAAGCGGCAGTTCTTTTCATGAATATGGCGAGTGAAACAGATTATTCGTCACCCCAGACCTTAGGAACTGTCCATTAATAACT
>CAMWWF010000473.1 GCA_947177885.1 uncultured Lachnospiraceae bacterium | reverse complement strand
CCTCCTTGGCAAGGAGGTGCTCCACCGCTGAGCCACTCGCGCATATGTCAGATTGTTGCGGACATGTGATATGATACTACATGACAGAAAGGTTGTCAATACATTTTTTGGAATTTACTTAAAAGTGCATTTTCAGGGCAAGAAATGTCTGCCAGTAAAGCTGCATGCCTTTTTCAGCCACCTCATTTTCCAGGGAAAGATTCTCCTTCAATTTGGAGATCGTCTCGTTAAAAGACATTCCTGATTTTTTTGCAGGTGGAGATGAGAGCCTTGATACCTTTTTGGAGGCTTTCCCGGAATCCTTCCGTTCTGGCTTCTTCACGTTCCAACATCAGTTGTCTGTCAAATGTATAATCCGGTGTCATTGCTTTTATCACCTCCGAGCGATGCTCTGTCAGAAAATCTTTTAGCCAGGCTGTTCGCAGGCGGAAGGAGTGAGTTGTATATTTTTGACTTGCTAAATGGCGGTATTCATAATAAGATATAAGTAGAGTATTTGCGAAAAAACAAGCACGGGAAGAATGCAGGGACGGCGTTTTTCGGGAAAGATAAGGAGAGTGCGATGGAATCGGGACATTACAGTACAAAAGAATTGCTCAGGCGCTTTGTGCCTTACTTTGGAAAATATAAAGGAACGCTGATCATGGATCTGTTCTGCGCCGCTCTGACCACGGTCTGCGAGCTGGTGCTTCCCATGATCATGCGGTATATCACGAACGAAGGGATCCGGGATCTGGCATCCCTCTCCGTGAAGACCATAGGGGGGCTGGGTCTGCTCTACTTCGGACTGCGGATCGTTGACTGTTTCGCCAGCTATTATATGGCGGATATGGGGCATGTCATGGGAGCGAAGATTGAGACGGACATGCGGCGGGACGCCTACAGCCACCTCCAGAAGCTGTCTGACACTTATTATAACAATACCAAGGTGGGACAGATCATGGGGCGTATCACCAACGATCTGTTTGATGTGACGGAATTCGCGCACCACTGCCCGGAAGAATTTTTTATCGCGGGGATCAAGACAGTGATCGCCTTTATCATTCTGGCCAACATCAACCTGTTTCTGACGGTGATCATCTTTCTGTGCGTGCCTCTCATGCTGATCGTCTGTATGATCCTGAATTTCAGACAGCGGGCGGCCTTCCGGAAGCAGAGGAACCAGATCGGCGAGCTGAACGCGAGGATCGAGGACAGTCTGCTGGGTCATAAGGTGGTGAAGGCATTTACCAACGAGGCGGTGGAGGAATCCAAGTTCGAGAAGGACAACAGTGTGTTTCTGGATATCAAGAAGCTGACCTACCGCTATATGGCGGCGTTCCAGACGGCGGTGAAGATGTTCGACGGACTGATGTATCTGCTGGTGCTGGTGGCCGGCGGAGTGTTCATGATAAAGGGCCTGATCGAGCCCGGCGATCTGGTGGCATACATGCTCTATGTCTCCACACTGATCGCCACCATCCGCCGTATCATAGAGTTTGCCGAGCAGTTTCAGAGAGGCGTCACGGGCATCGAGCGTTTTCTGCAGATCCTGGATGCGGACATTGAGATATTCGATGAGCCGGGGGCGGTGGAGTTAAAGGCTCCCAGGGGAAATATTGTGTTCGAGGATGTGAGCTTTGAGTATCCCGATGATCACAATCAGGTATTCAGCAATCTGAATCTGGAGATCCATCCCGGGGAAAAGGTGGCCATCGTGGGACCTTCGGGAGGAGGTAAGACCACACTCTGTAATCTGATCCCCAGATTTTATGATGTGTCAAGGGGAAGGATCACTCTGGACGGCGAGGACGTAAAGCATTTTACCTTAAAAAGCCTGCGGGGCAGTATCGGTATCGTACAGCAGGATGTGTATCTCTTCTCGGGAACCATTTACGAGAATATCTTATACGGAAGACCCGGCGCCGCCCGTGAGGAGATCATTGAGGCGGCAAAGCGGGCAGGCGCCCATGATTTTATCATGGCGTTAAAGGATGGCTACGAGACATATGTGGGAGAGCGTGGAGTCAAGCTCTCCGGCGGACAGAAGCAGAGGATCAGTATCGCCAGGGTGTTCTTAAAGAATCCGCCCATTATCATTCTGGATGAGGCCACCTCCGCGCTTGACAACGAGAGCGAGTTTGCCGTGGCGAAGTCTTTGGCAAAGCTGTCCGAGGGAAGGACTACCCTTACCATAGCCCACAGGCTTTCCAGTATCAGGAACTCCGACAGGATACTGGTGCTGACGGAGGAAGGGATCGTGGAGGAAGGAAACCACGACCAGCTGATCGGGAAGAAGGGTATGTACTATCATTTCTATGAGACTGCCAACGCATTAAAATAAAAGCGGATATGGAACAAATTGTTGCAGGCGGCAGCGGAACAGAACTTTGGAATCTCTCGGTGTCTGGTCCTGCGGGAAGATTTTGACAGTTGTATACGGGATCATGAGATGTCTGCCGATCAAATATGTGAGGCCGGCTGAAATCGGCTGTAAAAGCGGGAGAGGGGGAGACTCCGGGAGGCTGTCAACCGCAAAGGCAGGGACGGGAAAACTCCGGGAGGCTGT
>CAMWWF010000472.1 GCA_947177885.1 uncultured Lachnospiraceae bacterium | reverse complement strand
GCCAGCATTTCTTTGGAGCTGTCCACGATCTGCTTGACTGCTCCCATGCTTTCCCGCGCTAATACCCCCTGATATTTTTCCATCAGTTCATGATTCGGGATGCTCAAAAATCCGTCATGATAGAGGAGAAAACCATATACTACCATAGCCGACAGAATCTCGTCTCTGCTGTTCATCTCCTGTTCAATGACGCTGTAACCAGTCAGGTCAGCCTCGACCGGCAAACCTGAAACCATACGGACAATGTCCTCCCGCACTTCATCCACGTTATGCTCCACACAATCCGCAACTTCATTCATGGGGCCTGTCTCTGTCCAATAATTCTGACAATGCCCGTCAGTCAACGCCCTGTTGACGGACCGCGGGTTAAATAAATGTCTGCCGTCTCCCATACGGTAACCGTCATACCACCATTCCAGTTCTTCATAGCTGATATTCTGATATCTGCCGCACAGTGCCCTTACCTCGTCTTCCGTCAGTCCGAACTGCTCCTCAAAGGTGCGGTCGTTCATGAAATTATATTCCCAGAATACATTCAGCTCCGACCCGCTGGAATATTTGGCAATCGGAAGCACGCCCGTCATATATGCCAGATCTACATACGGTTTGTCTTTCAACAAGGCTTTCAAAAACTTCATAAAATGAATCTTATCTTCACTGGTGATATAGTTTTCATAAAAAATGGAATCCCACTCATCAAGAATAAAAATAAACGAGTCTCCTGTGGCCTGCAGCATTTCACTGACTCCGGTAAACTCTCTTCCTGCCAGTGCAGGATACGCTTCAAGCAGATCTTCCTGCAGTTTTCTGACAATGCTTTTTATATAAACACGATATTGATCGCAAAAATCAGGCATGCTGCTGAAATCAATATGTATCACATTATACTTATTGATATGGCTTTCAAAGTTCTTTGAACCGGCAATTTTTAATTTTGCAAAAAGAGTATGCGTATCATATCCTTTTGTGTAATACGCCCCCAGCATATTGGCATTCACCGTCTTGCCAAACCGGCGCGGCCTGGTGATACAGATATACTTACTGTTTGTCCGGATCATAGGCGATATTTTCTCGATCAGCATACTCTTATCCACATAAATCTCACTGTTCAGCGTATCCTGGAACAATATGATCTGTGCATTCGTATTCAAATAATACATGCCTCTTCCTCCATAGACTCTTCCACCATAGACTTTTCCCTATGGCGTTTCCTATAGTATACACAAAAAGAGGCCAAACCACAACAGAACGGTTCAGGAATCCGGAAGGGCCGCCGCGCGGGCAGAAAGCATCGGCAAAATCGCCTCAAAGATCACCGCCGCGATCTCCCGGCCGCCTGCCTGCCCGGGATGCACACCGTCTCCCAGATGCATACCATCCTTCATAAAATGAGGGTTCTCTTCCTTTCGCATGACCGCATCCAGATCAAGGAACCCATCAGCCATATCCCGGTTGTCCCTCAGTAATTGATTGCACTCCTGTCTGATCGTCTCCGCCGCATCGCGGAACGGTTCCTCATAGCATCCAAAGGGCATGATCGTGCTGACATAAACCCTGCTTCCCTTTTCGCGCCCTGTCTGCACGATCTTCCTGATTCCTTCAAAAAGCTGTGCGCCTGTGGGCACTTCTCCCGACACGTGAAAGGCAAATCCATGACTGCAGTCATTTATCCCTTCCATCACAAATACGACTTCCGGATCCGTATCCTCGTACACGTCCCGCTCGAACCGGCTGACCGCCGCCTCGCCAAAGCATTGCCCGTGTCCCGGAATCTCCTCCACATGACAGGCATCATAGAGCACCCGGTTACCGCCAAGGCCGCAGTTTAACAGCGTAACCTGCCCCGGATACCGCCGGTAAAGCTCCTCCAGTAAGGGATCAAAATAGTAGGACATATGCGTAATGGAATCACCGAAACAGGCCATCGTCGTCACCTGCTCCTCCGTCAATATCTCTACCCCGGCAATTCCCAGTGCACCGTTGCTTACATGCTCGTCAAATCGGAAAAAGGGCAGGAAGTCAATCGTAGCCATTCCCGCCAGCTCTCCGGTGTCCGTCTGGTCTCCCTCCTGAAAACTGCTCTGCCAGCTTTTTGCATTCCATGTCTGGCATAAGCCGCGGAAAGTATGTGCCTCCCGCCAGTAAATGGAGATCACGAGATCATCCGCCGCCTCTACGGAAAACGGTATGGCATCGCTTCGCAAAAAGCCGCCCGGCTCAACCTCTATTCGTCCTTCTCCCTGACAGGTCACTTCCCTGATCTTTGTTATCTCTTCCGTCTCGCGATCCCATTTTCCCACCGTAACGCGCTCCAAAACCATGGGCTGTTCATCATATAAATTTGAAAACTTCACTCTTAGCGCTGTGCCGTTCAGATTATTTCTCACCCACAGCTTCTGCGTGATATTTTCCACCGTTCCAATCTCTGTTCCCCACTTAACCGGGACATAGCCCCATGCTTTCTTCCATTCTCCCATTTCCCGTTCCACTCCATTTCCATACCGCCTTACAGACTGTACTTTTTCACACCATACTAAAGATTTTATTTCCCCGTGCCGCCCTG
>CAMWWF010000471.1 GCA_947177885.1 uncultured Lachnospiraceae bacterium | reverse complement strand
CCCTGCCACAGGCAGTCGTCACAAGCAGAGACGCTGCCATGCAGAATGCCGGGATCTGTGCGGCCTTCCTAACCGCCTGTCTTTTGTACCGCATTTTCCTGCATCCGGATCCCATCTCTCTGAATTTACCTCCCTTTATCCCTTCTTCATTTCCATCTCTGAATCATGATCACGCGGAAATCCTTTATTAGCCTGTGCCAGAATATCCTGCAAAAGAGCTATTCTCTTCCGACAGTTTTCGTTTATCATATTTTGTGCCGTCCTGGTTCCTCTCTACAAAGACATGATCCAATTTGCTTCATCAATAGCATGATTACAAGATACTATGATTTCCTTATTTGCCTTTCTGCTTACACAATTTCCCAGAAGCATAGAGGTTCTTATCATATCAAATCGATCAATGTCATCACAATCTCTTACCGACATTTGGAACACTGTCAGATCCTCAGGTAACTTATCCGTCAGATTATGTAAGGCTATTCCCCTTACCATGTCCTGTACAGACTCCGGAGGATATCCTGTAATTTCCAGATAATGCTTTGAAATATCCGCACTATAAAATGGATGCCTTATAAAATCATCCTGACATTCTCTATATCTCACGTCATGTAAAAGACATGCAATGATCAGATCCTCCTTCGAAAGACCTTCCGCCTCTGCAATGACTGCCGCATTTTCTGCTGTTCTGACCGAATGCTCATATCGGTACATCAGATCTCCACGGTCCGGTGTAGGTTCCAGCATATCATATAAGAATGATCTGACACAGGAAACCGATCTGTCATCATGCTCATGCTGCCTTAGAATTTTCAGAGCCCTTTTAGACAGAACAGTACCAAATGTTTCCATCTTTACACCTCCATGCCGCCTCCGGCTTGATAGAATGAACTGCCCGTCATATTTGGAGGACACCGTCGGGCAGCAATTCCCAAATCACCTAATCTATGATAAAATACTAACACAGAAGGACATATAAGGCAACTTCTGATCACATATGCGCGGAAATACGCGAAATTGCGGAAAATATAAACATTGCCCCAAAAATATTCATAATTGGGGATCACTCACCGACATTTCCTTGCCGTTCCTATGTTCAGCAGGAGGCATTCTGGGATTATTCCTCATCTACCCGTTCGTGCTCACATTTCAGAACCTCTGGCAGCTCTGTCGTCTCAGCTACCAGTCGGAGCGCCTTCGGACGGCGCGTATCACGGATGTTATCACCATTCTCTGGGGAGCTTTCTGTGTCTTATGCCATCTGGCCATGGAGGATATCAGTATGTCCGGTATCCGTCTGGCTGACTGGCCGGTAGTCCTGCACAATGATGAGCTCCACACACCCGTTGCCACGTGGACGCTCCCCACTGTTGTGACGATCGGAGCGGTGGCATTTCTGGGATACCTGATCCTTCGCTACCTCCCTCTCCGGAAGCAGCCTCCCCTTCTCTGCGCCCTGGCGATGGCTGCCATGTACCTGGGAATCGGTCTGAGCTTTCTGTTCTGCATCCAACTGATGCGATTCGAAATCCTGCTGTCGCTCTATGCGTTCAATCTGCTCCTGGTCTTCGGAAAGACCGTGCGGCAGGTCTGCATACAGCATGAGCGGTTCCGCCGACTGCCTTTGGCGGCGTTTCTGCTCATGTGGCCTCTTCTGGGCATCCTGACAGCCATTCTGTTCCTGTTTGGCCAGAAGCCTGACAGCCTGATACAGGCTTTCACCCAGACCGGCGACTGGACCCTGTCACTACAGAAGTCTCCGCCCAATATCACATACGACGAGCACTACCTGTGCACCGTAGCCGCAGGCGGGCATCCAAAGCTGGTAAAACCCCTCCGCATGGGTGAACGGCACGGACACCGGATTGTGGTGAACCGGCAGCTTCTGGTTGCCAATGCCTTTGAAGAACTTCTGGCGGAACGGCTGCCGGGAGTGCACAGGAGAGTGCGCCATTTTTACGATAAATACGGATATCCCATCGCCGGACATATCAGGAACCGCCGGACCGCCGATCTGGTTTATCTGCTGATGAAACCTCTGGAATACTTTTTCGTGATCATCCTGTATCTCTTTGATACGAAACCGGAAAACCGGATCGCGGTCCAGTATTTAGGTGAAAATACCCCTAATTTATCCCGTCTATCTTAAAGACGAACTTTACATTGCCTTCCATATCGTCCGCGATACCCGCATAGGAGCGGTAATCTTTGGAGACATTGACAATGGCTTTCAGGCGGTCGATCAGGATATCCATATCCTCCTCGTCAAAGGCCTCTGTTATTTTACGGATGCCTTCCTCATCAAACTTTACCAGGCCGTCTTTCATCTCCTTCGCGCCGTCCCGGAGCTGTCTCACGCCGTCTGTCAGGGCATCGCTGCCCTCATTCAGGGTTCCCACGCCGTCGTACAGCTCTTCCGTGCCAATGTAGAGCTCGTTGGCGCCGCCAAGAAGCTGTAATGCGCCATTCCTCAGCTGAACGGTTCCTTCCACCAGCCGGTCACAGCCGTTCTTAGCGCCGGCAACCCCTGCGGTGTAGGTCAGCAGCCCCTGATAAAAGGTATTGTAGCTGTCC
>CAMWWF010000470.1 GCA_947177885.1 uncultured Lachnospiraceae bacterium | reverse complement strand
GAGGTCTTCCTGAGCGGAGATACCTATTTACAGAACGGAACCTTCGGACTGGCTGTAAACACCGGCAATGAGATCACAAGAGGACTTTTTGAAGGCGGGTGGCCCAATATCTACGGCTATGTCAGCGCTACTCCGAAAGGCGCGTCCAATGTACTGATCGCTTCCGAGAAAGATGACCCGGTGCTTTCGGTGATGCAGTACGGTCTGGGGCACACGGTGGCATGGAATACGGATGTGACCAATCAGTGGACCGCGGGCTATGCGGGTGAGAATGACTATGTACAGCTCTGGAAGCGTGTGATTGATTACAGTGTGGGCAATGCCGCCATCGGCGAGGATGCGGTGGATGTGATGACTGCGGGAGGATACACCAATATCGTCTATGACGCGCTGGATTTCAGTGAACAGACTAAGGTGGAGGCAGTGTACACCGATCCCGACGGGAACACACAGACAGCGCCCCTTCACGCTACGGCTCCGGGGACCTATGAGGCGAAGCTGGACACGGATATCACCGGAATCTACAATATAAGCGTGAGGCGGATGGATGACGGAGATATCACGAACGCCGTAACAACGGCCATGGCGGTGCAATACTCGGATGAATACAAATTTGATGTGGGTACTGCGGCATTTATAGGCTTTGTGGAGCGCTATGGCAAGATATTGACTCCGGAGGAGAATTTCTGGCGGCAGAGACAGAGCCGGACGCGGGAGAGGCTTGAACTGACAAAGTGGCTGATCCTTCTGGCTGTTTTATGGTTTGTTATGGATATTGCGTTCCGCAGATTCCATTTCCTGCCTCAGGATACCAGGCTGTACCGCATGGCGGCACAGCGCCTGACGCAGAGCAGGTGTGGAGTCTCCGGTGCAGGGACAAAGCAAGGGGCGGCGAAGGGCAATGGCACGGATGCCGGTGTTGACGGAATGGCTGGCAATGACGAAACAAGCGATGACGCTTCTGTAAATACAGGAAGTTCTGCCAAAACAGATGCTTCGGAAAGCGTCGATTCTTCCGGGAAAGCGAAAAAGCAGAAGAAGTCTAAAAAGGCGGACAGTAAGCAGGAACCCCAGACATTAGATACGTCAGCTCTGTTAAAGAAAAAGGATCAGCGAAATCAGTAAAGATCATTGAAGCGGGCTGCCGTATATGATCGGATCCTTTGTTCTTGCTGAAATTTTGGCATAATATTAGTTAAAATGGAAGTATTAATGTCAGAAGAGGCAAATATGGAGAGTAAAATTTTGGCTTCAAAAGAAAATATATCGCTGTGATACATGAATGGTAAGATATAAGAACATTAGAGCGTGTTTGATCTTGCATCCCGCAAAGTGTGGGGCACATGCCGGGAAAGGCATTTTTCAAACACGCTCTGGTACGTCGTCCTGAAGTTCCTGTGCAGTTTTGCGAGATCTGCGAGCGCAAAAATGAGTGTTTGACTCATTTTGTGTGAATCATCTTCCTGACCGGATGGAGCACTGTCTGAAAATGACGGATGCGGGACATAATGGCTGATGTGGGGCTCAAATGTAAAGAGTATAATTCTCACCTCTGTGTTTTTTGTACTCCATATCCGAATAAAAATAGCCTTCGGATCCATTGCGGATTTTTCGAAGCGCAACTTTTGTCATTTCTGTGACGTCACTTCGGGTTAAGGCGTCTGATATCTCACAGAACAGTGCCTCACTGTTTTCCCGCATATCGCTTGCGGGTATCCCCTTTATGTCGTCCATCTCCAACAGCATGTACCAGGTCTTTCTATCGCAGCGGATACCTGCCATGCGTCTGACAGTTGCAGTGACTTTGGTCTCCTCATAGACCTCCCGCACGGCGGCTTCCTCAGGTAATTCATTTTCCTGACAAAACCCGCCGGGAATCAGCAGCTTCCCGTTTGCCCCGCCATAGGTGTGCCTTACAAGCAGAATTTGACTTTCTTTTCTTACAATACAGCCCACTGAAAAATTATAGTTATCGTTCATATCTTTGTTCCTTTCTATAGATGAGCAGCTCTCATATTTTGCATAAATCTGTGTGTTGCATAGAAATAGATTGCAATTTCTTTCCAGTTGCTCAGATATCTTTAAGAAAATTGTCCAATTCCCGGAAATCGTTTACGATATTGCCGAAGTAAGTTTTCTGATCTCTGTTAAACAGTACCGAATTTATTCCAAATTCCTGCGCTGTGGTTAGATTTCGGACGCTGTTATCAACGAAGATACATTCCTGGGGATCACGTTGTATGCGCTGAATGGCATAGAGAAAGATCCGGTTTTCCGGTTTACGTATATGAATCTCTCCGCTGACAATGCTGTCCTTAAAATATTTATGGAGACGATGCAATTCAAATAAATACTTACTCCATTCTTTCACTTCATTTGAAAGCAGGACAAAATCGTATTGTTCATGATTTTGTTCGGCAAACCACAGAAAATCCGGATCCGGCAGTGTACGCTTTTTTTCCATAAGAAATCATATGTCCTTTCATAAATGTGTATCCGGCTGTGGGGTGATCTGAGAAGAAATCTGCGATTTTAACATTCCGGTAACAGTATTCTTCGGCTTCTTTGCGGGATAAGCCATGGGAC
>CAMWWF010000469.1 GCA_947177885.1 uncultured Lachnospiraceae bacterium | reverse complement strand
ATCTGGAACCTACGCTTGCTGCATTGGGTCAGTATTTTGATCTGGACATGCAGGAGATCAGGAGATATGTGACCACAAACGTGAACTCTTCCTGGTACGTACCTTTGAAACAGCTGACCTACGAGGAGATCAGCGGGTTTTTGGAAGCAAAGATCCCGGCGGAAGATGACAGCCCGGAGGTCAGGGCGGACAAGAGCAATATCCAGGGTGTCTGGTTTGAGGAGGAGTACAGACGGGTATACCCCTACGGCTCTCTGGCGGCTGATGTCATAGGGTTCACCACCTCGGACGGAAGGGGCAGTTATGGGCTGGAAGAATATTATAATTCCGTGCTGAGCGGTGTGAACGGCAGAGAGTACGGTTATCTGAACGATGACCTGAATCTGGAGCGTACCATTCAGCCTCCTCTGGACGGATATACGCTGCATGCCACCACGGACACTAACCTGCAGATGATCGTGGAGAAATATCTGAAGAAATTTAACGATGAATACAAGGATGGATTTGTACAGGGAGCCAACGGTGCACAGAATGTGGGCTGTATCATAATGCAGGTGGATACGGGAGAGATACTTGCCATGGCAAGCTATCCCACATACGATCTGAATGATACCAGAAATACGGCCAGTCTGATCGGCTCCATGGAAGTGGAACAGATCACGAATGCCAACGGCTATTTTGAGATCCACAAGACGGGAAATTACATCAGCGAGGCCAGACTGGCGGAGATGGACGAGAACCAGATCTATCTGAACCTGAATAATCTCTGGAAGAATTACTGCATTACCGGTACTTACGAGCCCGGTTCCACGGCGAAGCCCTTTACGGTGGCGGCAGCTCTCGAGACAGCTGTGATCTCTCCCAACACTACCTTTGAGTGTTCCGGTAAGATGGAGATAGGCGGATATGAGATCAAATGCCATAACAGGTATGATGGGACAGTGACTCTGGAGCAGGCTGTGGCGAAATCCTGTAATGTAGCCATGATGAAGATCGCCCAGGTGCTTGGAAAGGAAGATTTTACAGAATATCAGCAGATATTTAATTTCGGGTTAAAGACAAACATTGATCTTGCAGGGGAAGCGCGCACTGCAAGCCTGATCTACACTACAGATCAGATGGGACCTACGGATCTTGCAACCAACTCCTTCGGACAGAATTTTAATGTGACCATGATCCAGATGATAACCGGGTTTTGTGCGCTTGTCAACGGCGGCTATTATTATGAGCCTCATATCGTGGATAAGATCACGAATGCCAATGGGGCAACTGTGGCCAACATTGAACCCAGAGTGCTGAAGCAGGTTATTTCCGAATCTACTTCAGAGCTGATCAGACAGTACTGTGTGGCGGTAGTGGATTACGGAACAGGTCATACAGCCCGTCCGGCAGGCTATATGATCGGAGGAAAGACGGGTACGGCGGAGACCATTGACGAAAATACCCACCGCCGTTCCGATACGGAGCATGTGGTCTCCTTTATCGGATATGCTCCTGCGGACGATCCACAGATCGCCATCTATGTGGTGGTGGACAGACCCAATGTGGCCAAGCAGGGTGACGCCAAGCTTGCTACGGGGATCGTGCGGAATATCCTGACGGAAGCGCTGCCTTATCTGAACATTTTCATGACAGAGGAGCTGAGTGAGGCGGAGATTGCGGAACTGGACGCATTGCAGATGGAGATCACCACGCAGTATACACAGAAACCGGAAGAGGATGCTCTGGAAGGCGAAGGGACGGAAGGGGAACCGGAGGATGACGAGAGTATGTTTCTGAATCCGGACGGTACCCGGCCTGTCTGGATGGATTTTCCCATTGACCCGGCAACAGGTTACCGGGTGGATCCGGACACCGGGGATAAGTACGATGCCAGGGCGGGATTCCTTGTGGAGGGCGGCAGCACTCCCATTATAGATCCCAATATGCCGGTGAATGATAACCTGATCAATCAGCCCCAGGAATAGCGTGGAAAGAACTTCTAAAAACGTCCCATCATGGGATGGGACGCCAAGAAGTTCTATATTCCATGCGGAAGAACGCAAATACGGCGTTCTTCCCATTAAGCCGGGTCGCAGCAGGGGCTGCGGAACAGGAAGTAGAATATAAGTGTCATAACCTGATAAAAAGAAGAATAAAGTATAGTAATCCTTTTTATGAGGTTCTGTATGTTATCTGACAACAATAAAATATTTCACAGAAAGAAGATACTTGTGATCTTTCTGGGATGCGCAGCGATGCTGCTGCTTTTGTTCGGCAGGCTGATCTATCTCATGATATGGCGTGCGGACCATTATTCGCAGCTGGCCACGGACCTCCATGAGAGGGAGCGCAGCATCAAGGCCGCCAGAGGAAGGATACTGGACTGCAACGGAATGGTGCTGGCGGACAATAAGACAGTCTGCACCATCTCCGTCATACATAATCAGATCGAAGATCCGGAGGAGATTATCAGAGTTCTGTGCGAGGAACTGGAGCTGTCCGAGGAATATGTCAGGCAGCGGGTGGAGAAATATTCCTCCATGGAGCGCATTAAAAGCAATGTGGATAAAACCATCGGTGACCGCATCAGGGAGTATGACCTTGCGGGAGTCAAGGTGGATGAAGATTATAAG
>CAMWWF010000468.1 GCA_947177885.1 uncultured Lachnospiraceae bacterium | reverse complement strand
GGGATGTGCAGACCGGGGAATGATCATTCAGACACGCTCCGGTCTTCCCTGTCCGGATTACAGCTTGACAGAAAATTTTCAGGATAGTATGATTGAAAGAGAACAGGATTGCGAAAGGAATGGAATCAGCAGATGGCAAACGGACAGGAAGAACAGATCAGGATCGTACAGGAAACCGTGGCCGGCAAAGAGATCACATTTGCACATGTGATGGGCGGTCCGGCACCGATCATATACCAGAAGCTCGGATTAAATCCCCAGGTGGATTATCAGTCATCCGCCATTGGGATCATGAACATGACGCCACCGGAATCAGCTGTCATTGCATCTGATATTGCGGTCAAGAGTGGGAATGTCTATCTGGGCTTTGCGGACCGCTTTACGGGAACGCTGATCATTACGGGTGAGATTTCAGATGTGATGTCTGCCATGACTGAGATCGTGAATTATTTCCGGGACACTCTGGAATATGTTGTCTGCAAGATCACAAAGAGATAGGAAGTGCAGCCATGGCCCGAATAACAAAGGAAGAACTACTGAAAAAAATATTTCACGGTGATCATGAACAGCTTAAGGACAGGAAGCTGCGCATGACGCGTCTGCGGGTTCCCGGAAAAGAGGTCTGCATGGCCCATATCATAAGCTCCTCACAGACCTGTGTCTATCAGAACCTGGGACTGCATATCGGCGTTCACGAAGGTGAAGATCATACAGGGGAATCTATCGGTCTGATCCGTTTTACCCCCTGGGAGGCGGTCGTGGTGGCTGCCGATGTAGCAATAAAAAGCGCAGATGTACAGATCGGCTTTATGGATCGTTTCTGCGGTTCCCTGATCATCACCGGCGGACTGTCCGAGGTACAGACCTCCGTGGAAGAGGTTGTCCGTTTTTTTAAAGAGGTATTAGAATTTCATACCTGTGAGATCCATAAAAGTTAAAACCGGATGTACTATGTTGACTGCCACTGTAAGGAACTGTTCCGAAATTACCTGTGACAAAGACACCGTATAAATGTTCATCTGCAAAGAAGAAAATCCCAGGCACAGCGGGCTGTGTCAAGATTTTCTGATGCCGCAGAGAGACGGTCAGACAAGTCATTGTCAGGAGTAATTTATGATCGGTTCCTGAGTCCGGATCGGGCTAAGCGGGTATGGTTATGACGTTTGCCATGGAAAAATCATTTCGGGTATTGATCATATGAAAAAATTATTTTTAATGGGCCGGAGCGAAGCCGGGAAAACTTCTCTGACTCAGGCACTGAAAGGCGAAGAACTCCATTATGTAAAAACGCAATACACCAGCTCCAATGATGACACCATCGACTCTCCGGGAGAATATGCGGAGTCCAAACGTTTCAGCGTGGGGCTTGCCTGTTTTTCCTTCGAGGCGGATGTGGTGGCTGTTGTCCAGGCAGCGGATGAACCTTTCAATCTGTTCAGCGCGAGCCTCCGCTCCTTTATCCTTCGCCCTCTCATCGGCATTATCACAAAGATCGATTCCCCCTATGCCAATGTTCCCATGGTCAGGCAATGGCTGATCAATGCCGGCTGTGAGCGCATTTTTCTGATAAACAATGTGACCAGAGAGGGGATCAGCGAGCTTCTGGAATATCTGGAGGAAGATCTGCCTCATATGACCATGGAGCAGGCACGGTTGAAGCAAAGCATGGGACTATGCGAATGGGATCCTCTTCCCACTGAGACTCATTAGATATCGGCTGTAAGTTCCTCCAAGACCGATATATAATATCTCGGCTTCCTCCTCACCATCATATACAAAATCCATCCTGCCACCCGCCAAGCAGTTCTATCATTTGATGCACCTTATCCCTGCCAAGCTCCGGGCTTGAAATCACAGTTCTTTGTTATATGCTGAAGCTGATAATTTATGTAAATCTTTTCACATATCCTTAGAACTTTCTCTGGTGGATAATTCTTTATTTTGTCAATAAACAAATCATTTTTAAAAAATTTTCCTATATAATAAAAATACAGGCTCATTACTCTCTGCTGCCCGTCCAAAATTTCTAACTGCCCTTTTCCATTTCGGTATGTGTATATCGGAGGTATAGGAAATTGCCTGATCAAAGATGTGCCCAAATACAGCATAAGTATTCTCGCCTCGCTTACTACTATCTTTATTTTCGCGGCTATTGCTGCGCCTCATACTCCTCCACCGCCGGGTCCACAATCTCATTTGTCCGCACCCACTCCTTCGTCCCTTCCACCTTCGCCGCAGGCTGGGTGTGCTTTGCCAGGAAACGGGTCAGGGCATAGAGATCAATCCATATCTCGTTATTTCCTTCCTTCTGGGACTCATCAAATATCAGCTGTAAGCCCCAGTGGAGATGCGTTATTTCTATGTTATTCACATTTTCCGTGGTACTGTAGCCGGTGTGCCCCATATACCCGATCACGTCCCCCGCCGTGACCACACTTCCCTCTTCCAGCCAATCCGCATAAGGATAATTCTGGCGCAGATGGGCATAGTAATAATACCGCTTCCCGTCAAAGCTGCTGATGCCGATGCGCCAGCCGCCATACTGATTCCAGCCCAGAGCCGTCACCACTCCGGATTCGACAGCCATGATGGGCGTACCCACCAACCCCATCATG
>CAMWWF010000467.1 GCA_947177885.1 uncultured Lachnospiraceae bacterium | reverse complement strand
TGACCAGTTGGAGGACTGAGGACGGTCAGACATTAAAATCTCTTGAATCTACAGAAATGGAAAGCAAAACGGAATCATAACTTAGGAGGTAAATCAAATGGAACGAATAGTAAAATTTTTGAAAGACGCAGAAGTCTACTATCTGGCGACCGTGGAGGGAGACCAGCCGAGGGTGCGTCCGTTTGGCACGGCGCATATATTTGAGGGCAGGCTCTACATACAGACAGGCAAGGTCAAGGACGTGTCGAAACAGCTGATGGCAAATGCAAAAGCTGAGATCTGCGCCTTCAAAGACGGCGAATGGATTCGCATTGCAGGAGAACTGATCGAGGATGACCGGGTGGAAGCAAGGCGGTCCATGCTGGACGCTTACCCTTCCCTGCAGAAGATGTATGCGGCAGATGACGGAAACACGCAGGTGTTCTATTTCAGAAACGCCAAAGCCACCATCAGCGCATTCACGCATGAGCCGGTAGTTATCCAGTTTTGACAGAATGAATGCAGCCATTATTTGTGGATACGGAGGTTTCAGATGAAAATGTATAAACTGCTTGGAGCGGACGGAAAAGAATATCTCTCCGAGACTCTGGGGACGTTTGGAGGGAATAGCAAACTGAAAATTTACAGGCGATTAGACTGCCCTTCTGCCCTATCCATCATCAGGAGATTTCCGGGGAACTATGAAAAAAGCAGGGTGTTCTTTGCCGATGAGAAAATCGCTCTTGCCGCAGGATATCGTCCGTGCGGAAATTGCCTGCGTGAAAAATATAAAGAGTATATGGCTGATCCGCAGAAGTATAGGGAGAAATTCGGATTGTAATCAAAGCCGTTTGGCAAGGTTTCATGCGGTTTTGCGGGGCTGGTTCGCGGATATGCACCAAAATGCACCAAAGCCTGTTCTTTGGTGCAAATTTCAGAGGTTCGTGTAATTGTATCATTTATATGACGGCAACCGACCCTTGTATGGGCAGCGGTCATATTTTGGTGTACGCCTTTGATGTGCTGATGCAAATTTATGAGGCCGCCGGATACACCCAGCGGGAGATCGCAAAGACCGTCATCGTGGTAGAGATATTCCCCGGCAAGATGCGGCCATACTATATCAAGTCCAAGGGAATGGTCAGTGGTACGTATGTCCGGTTGGCTGGAACCACAAGGCCGGTAGCCGATTACATGTTGAAAGAGCTGATTCTGGAAGGCCAGAACCGCTATTATGACTGCGAGATTTGCGAAGACCTGACAATAACACCGGAGGATATTGAACGCCTCTGTGCTAAAATGAAGGCTACGGCGATCCGCAATACTCTGACCGAGGGCGAGAAGCTGAAAGTTAAGGACGTGACGCAGAATGTGTTGATTTCTTGGGGCGTTTTGGCTGAAAAAGATGGAGCAGTGGTTCCTGGCAATGCCTATGCCCTGCTCACCGGGCAGGCAAGGTTTCAGCCGGTCATCCAGTGCGCTGTTTTCAAAGGAAAAGACCGGGCGTATTTCGTAGACCGGCGGGAATTTGAAGGCTTCATCCAAGATCAGATGGAAGCTGCCTTCCAGTATGTGCTGGAGAAGATCAATCGTGGGATGCGGATACAGGGTATGTACCGGCAGCTCCCGGAAAAAGATTGGTCTCATACCGATGATACCAAACGTGATACCAATGATACCATTTCCGAAAATGATACCAAAGTCCTGAACCTGATCCGGGAGAATCCGTCCATCACGCAGGCTGAGCTGAAAGAAAAATTGCAGGTGTCCATCGTCACCGTAAAGCGGTTGATGGCTGATTTACAAAAGCGAGGCCTGATTGAGCGGCAAGGCTCCAGCAGGAAGGGAAAATGGATCATTATCGGTCAGAAGGAGTAGCAGATGGCAGAGTTAAACCTAAAACAGATTATAGACCGGCTGAATGAAGAGTTCACCGGTGATACCCGCAAGCTGGTATTCTGGTAGAATGACAAGGCGGATTTTGCAGAGGACATTGATTCTGTAGAGTTGACAAACGCCAAGATTTTGAAGCTGGAACCGGGCAATCAGTTTGCCACGAAGTATTTTTTGGAGTGTCAGGATAAGACCACCAATTACCTGATCTATGCTCCATTTCCGAAGCCGGATGTGCGGGAGAACCACTTGGAGGATACCATGCTGTACTCCAAGCGCTTCTTCACTGACCGTGCTTCCCTGCTGACAGTGGATCTGGGTATTGACCAGAAGTACAAGCAGGTCATAGAAAAACATATCAAGTTCTTTGCCAACAAAGAGCGCACTGGCCGGTTCTACGATTTGGAGATTGAAAATTTCAACGAAGAGAACATTTCAAAAGTAACTGTAAACCATGCATCGCCCTATGTGGGAGAAAGGGGGAATTAACTATGCCTTATACAGAAGCATACAAGGAACACATCATGTATACGTTCAACGGCTTTTATTATCTTTGTAAGCTGACATAAACATCATCTCCTTTGCTGAATTGTAATAATATTCAGAGTGATATATAAAATCTCCTGTATGCTGTTTTACTCTGAAGCAGAACCACAAAACCGTGGTACATATGCACCTGTCCAGAAAATTGAAATTTGGGGTGCATTTATCCAAAGGCTATGATATAATGTGAATTACTCCAACTCGCAAAGGGCTGGAGTAATTT
>CAMWWF010000466.1 GCA_947177885.1 uncultured Lachnospiraceae bacterium | reverse complement strand
TTTCCTTTTTTATATCGTCTACGACTACTTCCTTCAACTCTACGGTTTCACTTTCCTGAAAAAGCATAACGCCATCTCCTTTACCCGTTCGCTGAGCATATTATATCAAATCGTGTCAATCGTGTCAACGTATATGACCCGATCATGACCCGATTTGACCCGATATTTTCTTTGTGCTCGCAGCTGAGGGAATATGTGTGCTGATCTCCACACTGTGCATTCCCGTGCAATTACTGAAGCCCGGCGAAGAGATCGGCTGGCGGGAATATCTGCTCCCGAGACAGATCGCGCAATATGGTACCGTAAAAGGAATCCTGGTTCCAATCCCTCAGGGATTATCGGCAGAATCGGTCCGATCCTGTGTCCGCTGTTCTGTCTGCAAGAACGGATAAGCAGAAACAACTGCTCTGATCCACTACAAAAAACCAAGAAATCACTCGATCAATACCCGCTTCCCCTCAAACGCAAAACCATATTTCCTGATCCGGTCTTCCGGTATTCCCCTTTGGAGCAGAGCAGCTTCATATTTCTTCTCCCCGATCTGCTTTAACGCTGCCTGTACCGTATCTCTGAGTGTGGTTTCCTCCTCCGGGTCATGCACTTTGAATTCTAAAATAAAAGCCTGATCCTCTCCCGGATTCCTTGGCTCCAGCACCACATCGTACCTTCCAAAGCCGCTCTCTCTGTTGGAGCTTATTAAATATCTGTTCTGCAGATCCACGATCAGCCCCAGTACAAACCCGTGATAAAAGCGTTCCGGCTCCTCTCCGGAAGGCTTTTTCCCTGTGTCAAAATAGCTGAACGTATTCAATGCAACACGGTTCATATACGCATTCATGGCTTTTGTATCACCATGCAGCAGTGATCTGACAAAATCATTGTAATCCGTCTGGACACATTTGAACCAGCCGCGCACCATATTATGGAACATGCGCTTTACCTCATAGTTTGTAAGGGTCAGTTCATACTCTGCCTCTTCTCCGTCCTCTAACTGCCCTTCCCTGTCATAATCCAGAACCTTCAGATAACCGCTTGCAAGAAGCAGGGACCAGACCGCAGACTCACTGTGATCAAGTTGGTCATAAACAATCTGCTCATCAATACAAACCTGTATTTTCCCGCCCTGAAGCAGTATTTCGAACTGTTCCTTGATCCCGCGGTTTCCCTCCCGCAGAAGTTTTCCCGCCAGACTGTTGGAGCTGGTATTCGCCCAATAGGTAGAAATTTTTCCCGAATCCAGATAATTCATAATAGACCATGGATTATAAATGTCTGTATGCTCTCCGAATATGAAACCGTCATACCAACGCTTTACCTGTGCCTTCTCCTCCGAAAGTCCGTACTCATCCAATGCGGAAAATACCTCTTCCTCCGTAAAACCAAAAGCCGCAGCATATTTTTCCGACGTAGCCATCACTACCTCCAGATTGTTCAGATCTGAAAAAAGGGAATCCTTGCTGACTCTGGTGATCCCTGTCATGATAGCCCTCTCCAGCCAGGGATTCGTCTTAAATGCGGAGTTAAACATGCTTCTGGTAAATCCCGCCATCTCTGTCCAATAGTCGTCCACATAAGCCTCCTGCATGGGAGTATCATACTCATCCAACAGGATTATTACCTTTTTCCCATAATAGCGGTACAGATAATCACACATTTTATAAATTGCCAGTGTAGCCACCACTTCCGACATATCCGTGCGGACCGAATCAAAATAATCTCTGTCTGCCGCTGTCATCCATGCACAGTCTCTGAGGAAATGATTCTTAATATACAGATCCGTGATCAATTGACAGATTCTTTCCCTTGCCGCGGGATAGCTTCTCTCCTTCACATTGGCAAAGGACAGGCTGATCACCGGATAAGTCCCCTGAATCTCCCGGTATTTCTCATTTTTCCAGACAGAGAGTCCCCGGAACACTTCACTCTTATCCGCATAGTTCACAGAGAAAAACTGCTCCACCATGCTCATATTCAACGTTTTTCCGAATCGGCGGGGACGGGTGATAAGCGTAACGCTGTCCTCACTCTCCCACCACTCCCTGATAAAGGAAGTCTTATCAATGTAAAAGCAATTCTTTCTGATCAGGTCTCCGAAATCCTGTAATCCTATACCAATGGTTCTTGCCATAAATACCTCCCGAATTTGCCTCACAGGCCGGTGATTCAAACACACTCCAGTATAGCTGATTCCAGAGGATTTTACAATCAACTTCTGATCTCACCTCCCATAAATTATGGCGAACATCTGTCAGAAAGCAGACTAAATCCTTAATGCTTCACCGAAAAATAATTGATCAGGATCTCCTTGATATGGTTATAACGTCTGGCATAGGAATTCTCCACACGGATGATCTGCATGTTATGGGCGCTGCAGATCTCATTTTTCTTCCGGTCGCGGTTCCTGACCACCTCATCCTCAAAGTGCTCCTTGCCGTCCAGTTCGATAGCCAGCACCGGAATGTCCGCAGATCCCTGACGCTCGTAAACCACAAAGTCAAAACGCCCGGAATAGAACAGATCACTGTAGTTGACATTGTTTTCAAAGACCTGGGAGATGGCTACCTCCTTCTTTACACTATAACGGTTCTGGGACAGCCAGATATTTTCCAGGGCATGGTTCAGGTTGGCCATAAAGGCGT
>CAMWWF010000465.1 GCA_947177885.1 uncultured Lachnospiraceae bacterium | reverse complement strand
TTTCCCCGTCCCAGTACTCGGCATGGTTGTGCACGAAGGGATCCTTATCCAGAAAGCTCTCGTACATTTTGCCCTCGTACATGTCCTCGTATGTTTCGCTGGTGGGTTTCATATTCAGGATATAATACTTTAATCTCTTCAAATTCTAATCTCCCTCGATTCTTCGTTTTGTCATTTTCTCTTCTTTTCCAGATCAAATCTGGATAATAGAATCCTGTCCTGGATTCTGCATATAAGTTCTTCTTCATCTCTGTAATATTTTTTTCTCTCATAACACATCACCCTTCCCTTTCCTGATCCGGATAAACCGGAAGCTAATTCTGCCGCAACATGCATACTTTCGCTGCCATGCGCCCAAGCATCCGCATCCCAGCAATCCTTGTGCAACGCCGGATTGCGTCTGACAGACGGCAGCCCGGCAGGCGCAAACCTCCTGTCCAGAGGCCTTGCACCTTAATTCTGCACACAAAAAAGACACACCGATATGATGTGCCTTTCATCGACAGTATTCATACAGGTACTTAAAAACCGGCATTTTCATGCCCTCTATTCAGTTGACCGGGACCACCTTTCTCTTATTCTCTTTCATATCAAGCTTCCTCCTTCAACTGAATATTTTTCTGCCTGTGCGGCTGCAGTGCAGTAATCTGTCTGCATGCCATCTATACTTGCAGCAGACTACCCACGAAGCGTGGATTCCATTGCAGCAATGCAGGCGAAGCGTTGGATCAGCAGCCTGCAGGCGGAAATTTCCAAGTACCACAATCAGTGTAACATCAGACCCTGAAAAATGCAACTGAAATTTTATGCTCTCAGGCACCTGATCTGCGCGGGCATTGATGTCCATAAAAAGATCCTCATGGCCACCGTCTGCTTAACAGACCCGGCAACCTCAGCGCACTTTTTTATGTCCGGCAGTTCACCTCATCCAACAGCGATGGCCGCAGGATGGCCGAATGGCTTAAAAGCTATGGCGTGGAAGATGTCTGTATGGAGTCCACCGGGAAATACTGGATTCCGTTCTATGACATCCTGAAGCATAACAGCCTTGAGCCTATCCTGACTCACTTCAAATATGTGAAGCAGGACAAAGGCCGCAAAACCGCCTTCAGGGATTCCATCCATATAGCCGACCTCTTCCAGATGGACTTGGTCGTTGCTTCCTTCATCCCATCGGCAGGCATCAGGAGCCTGCGCGAGCTGTTCCGCTACCGACTAAGGCTTATTTATTTGCAGACTTCCGAAAAGAACCGTTACCAGAACTCGACATAATTCGTTCATTTTTTTAACCTTCTAAATAGAGAGGTTTTGGAGTTGTACGCTTTTTTATTTTCATGAATCCAAAATGCTTTCGTACTTATTACATGCAAAATCCAAATCCCTAATCCTGAAATGATGCTGACCGCCTCCGCCACACACCAATACCACATTCCCGCATACTTTACCTGAATCTCACCGGAGAACCCCTCAGGAAACAGCACTCTGACATCCGAGTTATCTCCTTTGCTGACCACAAGTGCCTCTCCAGTATCCACAGAATATGCCTCATATCCTTTATAATACAACATCGGAAATTCAATATATCCCTCTTTCTCCGCTTCCACATATCCCTCTGCCTTCAGCCCATTTTTCCCATAATCTGTCATGGAAACTCCTTCCGAAACAACCGGTTCATGATAGGTCATATGCTCCATTACTGCCCCCTCTGGAAGATATTCGGCTCCCAGAACTGCGGAATATGCTCCCATTCCCTGTGCAGAATAGATTCTAAGAAAGCTGTCCCTGGTCAACAGAATATCATTTAGCTGATAGCTTCCAAACAGGATCGCGGCAGCAGCAATCCCCCCCACAATGACCCCTGCCTTATCTCTTGATTTTATCTCATCCAAAACCCATACGGCAGCAATACATCCCATTATGACGATACAGATACCTGCTACCTCCGTAAGCCTTGTAGGGAACTGAATCGAACCATTCAATACAGCAAAAATCCGATTACGTGAGCTTAAATAATCCCATGGAAAATAGCATGTGCTCATGAACAGCGCAACGACTCCCAAAATCAATGCTGTATTCCCGGCCTTCCGTTCCCTATGCCGCTCCGCCGATAGCTTCTTGTTCTTATACCTGAACTGTAATATGACCCACAATAAGATGCAGAGCAACAGAGCCATACCGATGCCGATAGGTTCCGTATCCATCATTCCGGTCTCCGCAAACCGTGAGGAAGAACCGCCAGCCTGCAAGGTATAGAGCAGATGTGCCGGCAGCACCCCTCTGTCCTGAATCATCATATTTGCATTACGCTCCAGATAATAACTGTCTGCGGTCATCAAGTCCAGAAAAGGCACCAGGAACCAGGCATTAACTGCAATAGTCAAAACCACAGTAAGCATAAGTACCTGGAAGATACGCATTCGGAACGTCTTCCTCCAAAGAATCAGGCACAGGAGGGTGACAAAGAATCCCACCATTTCGCAGGACAACATATGGGACTGGATAAGCCCCGAAAAACCTATAGTCAAAATGACGCAGTTCCAGAAATATCCTTTCCGCTTGGAATCCTCTGTATATACTTTATAAAATCCCCACGCCAAAAGAGGCAGGAATATCATCGCTGTATACTCCCCCACCGCAGCATGGTTATAAAT
>CAMWWF010000464.1 GCA_947177885.1 uncultured Lachnospiraceae bacterium | reverse complement strand
AAGAGATAGAGATGGATGTGACAGACACCTATTATCCCATGAAGCCTGTAGTGCCTTTTATCAAGATCACACAGGACAGGGTGGTGCTGGAGATCCAGAGGGGCTGTATCCGGGGATGCCGTTTCTGCCAGGCCGGACAGATCTATCGGCCGGTGAGAGAGCGGAATGTGGACACATTGAAGAAATATGCGCTGGAAATGCTTAAGAATACGGGGCATGAAGAGATTTCCCTGAGTTCTCTGAGCTCCAGTGATTACTCCAAGTTGCCTGAACTGATCGATTTTCTGATAGAAGAGTGCGGCAGACAGCATGTAAATATTTCTCTGCCCTCCCTGAGGATTGATGCTTTTTCCCTGGATGTCATGAGCAAGGTGCAGGATGTGAAGAAATCCAGCCTGACTTTCGCACCGGAGGCCGGCAGTCAGAGACTCCGCAATGTGATCAACAAGGGATTGACCGAAGAGGTCATCCTGAAAGGCTCGGCACTTGCCTTTGAGGGCGGATGGACCAGAGTGAAGCTGTATTTTATGTTGGGGCTCCCCACGGAGACACCGGAGGACATCCGGGGGATCGCGGAGCTTTCCAATAAGATTGCGGCGACTTTTTTTGATACGGTACCGAAGGAAAAGCGTGTGAACGGTAAGGTGCAGATCGTGGCCAGCACTTCCTTTTTCGTGCCCAAGCCCTTCACTCCCTTTCAGTGGGCGGCACAATGCACCAAAGAAGAGTTTCTGGACAAGGCATATCAGACCAGAACCGCCATCTCCGAACAGTTGAACCAGAAGAGCATCAAGTACAACTGGCACGAGGCGGATGCCAGCGTCATGGAAGGTGTGCTGGCCAGAGGCGACAGAAGGCTCTGTGAGGTCATCCGGAAAGTATACGAGAAGGGGAGCTTCTATGATGCGTGGAGCGAGTATTATGACAATGCGCGGTGGTTGGAAACAATAGAAGAGTGTGGGCTTTCCGTAGAATTTTACGCTCACAGGGAACGGTCTGTGGATGAGATCCTGCCCTGGGATTTTATTGACTGCGGCGTTACCAAGGAGTTTTTGGCGAGAGAGTGGGAAAAGGCAAAGCGGGAAGAAACCTCCGAGAACTGTAAAGTGAAATGTCAGGGATGCGGTGCGGCGCGGTTCGGGGGCGGGATCTGCTTTGAACCGAGGGCGGTTTCCGGACAGGAATAAATGGTTTGAAGGAGATATGATGTGTTCAGAAAAAAAGGGGCTGTTCCTGCAAAAAGGTAATTGTTCAGAGAAAAAGGGATGGCTGTTCCTGCGATAAAAGGCAATTGTTCAGGAAAAAAGGATACCTGCTCCTGTGGCAGAAGATGCATATGTTCAGGAGGATCAGGATGGTTATTAGAGGAAGGAGATTTCAGACTGCTATGAAGCTGCGTATCAAGTTCAAAAAATTCGGTCCTGTTCGTTTTATCGGACATCTGGATGTCATGCGTTTCTTTCAGAAGGCCATTCGCAGAGCAGGGATTGATGTAAAATATACAGCAGGCTTCAGCCCGCATCAGATCATGTCCTTTGCGGCGCCTCTCGGGGTGGGGCTCACCAGCAACGGGGAATATATGGATATTGAGATCAATTCCATGGAATCCTGTCAGGACATAAAAGAGCGGTTAAATCAGGCAAGCGTACAGGGAATAGAGGTCGTTTCGGTAAAGGTTCTGCCTGAGGGAGCGGGAAATGCCATGGCAAGCGTGGCGGCAGCTTCCTATACGGTGCGTTTTCGTGAGGGACGGGAGCCTGCGGCGGATATGACGGTAGTTCTGCCCGGTTTTCTGGCAAAGGATCAGATACTGATCACAAAAAAAACGAAAAAGGGAAGCAGGGAAGTGGATCTCAAACCTGGTATTTATCGGTTGGAATGGTCAGATGGGGCTTTTTATATGCTGGTTGATGCTTCCAGTGGGGGAAATATCAAGCCCATACAGGTTATAGAGACTCTGTTGGCGGAATGCGGGGAAATTCTGCAGGAAAATGCCCTGATCATCACCAGGGAAGAAGTGTATGCCAATGTGGGGACAGAAGAGCAGCCGAAGCTGGTACCGCTGGATGAATTATGATTTTGGGCTCTGTTCAAGACACAATTGTAATGACAATCCGAATAGCACATGTCGAAATTCACGCATATACATGAAGCGTTTCACTGTTTTCGCGGACATGTTTCCGGACTTTCATCGTTAGGATAAGGTTGTCCTAACGATCCGGAGACGGTGGTGTTAAAGACGATAAGAATAAGTTTATTTGAGAATGAGTTCGTTTGCGACTAAACACGTTTGAAAAAGAGCCATATTGTAGAACGGGCACATTCGAGAACAAACAAAATGAGTATTATGAAAAAAGGACTATTTTATATATGATCCGGCGGCAGATTGCGATAACATTTTACCTGGTACGCAAAGATTATTTTATGGGAGATATTTATGAGCAGACAGATTCCGGCAAAGGCTTCTCTCAGCATTTCGGACAAAGAGACAACAGAACAGGATACCATACAGGGAAAAGTGCTTTTTACCTCTTACCGGGGGCGTGACTGTGCTTTACTGATTCAGAAGAACCGGCTGACGGCGGTTCGCGTTCTCTCGCAAACGACCAGTAAGATCGGCGCTGTTTATATCGGGAGGGTTAAAGACATGG
>CAMWWF010000463.1 GCA_947177885.1 uncultured Lachnospiraceae bacterium | reverse complement strand
CCTCATCCGCCTCCTGCAGCGACTCTGCACGGACTATTCACCGGTCCGCCGCAGTACCAGGCAGGAAGGCAAGGAAAAGGCTCTGCTGTATGACCTGGAGCGCTATATCCGCCTTCATGATGCGGACGTTACCATCTCCGAACTGGAACAGGTATTCCACTATCATCGGAATTATTTTAATCTGATCCTTCGGAAATATAGGGGACAGACTTTTCAGAAATATGTACAGAGGGTGCGCCTTGACCATGCGGTTCAGCTGTTAAAAGAGAGTTCACTGCCCATCCGGCAGGTCGCTCTTGCGGTTGGATATGAAAACACCAGTTATTTTTACCATATCTTTGAAGAACGGTTCGGAATGCCGCCGCAGAAGATGCGGAAGGAATGATAGAAAGTTTTCAATGGTAAGCGATGAATAACCTATCGTTTTTACATTTTCTGATAATCTTGATCAAGAAGCAGCTACTTATAAATGAACGAATGAATCTGAAGTGTATAAATGTATATTTCAAACGTGGGAAGGCTCGATCGGGCCTTAGTAATCTCAGCAAAATATCATTTTCTACCAGAGATCCTTTTTCCATCACAAAATAGCGGCTCAATATAAAGGACAGTCACTCTCGCTGCCAAGCAGCAATGGTGACTGTCCACACAATATTTCAATCTGCGCTAAATATGCATGCCCGACCCTTCATCTGCATACCTCATTTCCTCCTTAAATATGAGTATCAAAAATCCCGCAAAATGCACCGATCGGATCTTTTCCTTTGAAGGCTTCTTCCCCCGTCATCAGCTTCTCTACCAGCGCGTCCAGAGTGACGGGCTTACTGTCATAGGTATTAATATAAGTTCTTGCCTGCGGAATATCCGCCAGCACATAGGGATACTGTGTGCCCACAACAATGACCGGCAATTCAAATACATACCACGGAATCTCTCCGCCGCCTTTGGTCATGCCAAATGCAGGACGTGCCACAGGCTGGAATCCGCCCGCGATATCTACCAGCGTTATGATCAGATCCTGATTCTCACGGAATTCTTTGATCGGTGTCTTTCCGGCAAAATACAGGTTGACATCCTGTTTTTCTCCTGCCTCAATCTTCTTGATCATCTGATCAATCGGACTTTCATAGATAAACGCGTCAAATCCTTTTGCGATCAGACGGTCCCGAAGCTCCTCTGCGGGAGTTGATTTCTTCACCCCTGTAATTGCCGCAAGCCCCGGCGCTGACAATCCCTTTACGTATACGATCATAATCCGTTTATAACGGTCCGGCGTCACCGGAAGCACATCCTTATCTTTATACTTTACAAGCGTGATCGCCTGGTCTGCAATCTCTTTCTGCATAGCCACATGTTCATCGCACCCAATGATCTTATGTACCTGCTCCCTTGGGGGGATCAATTTCGTCTTGTCTTTCTTATGGAGTCCCATATGCGCCTTTAAAGCAAGAATCCGGTGAAGTGCCTCATCAAGACGTTCTTTCGTAATCCGTCCATCCAGATACCCCTGTTTCATACTGGCAAAATCTTCTTCCATCTCATTAAAGAACAGGAACATATCCACGCCGGCCGCAATCGCAGCCGGAAGCATATCGCCGCGCTTCATTCGGCAGGTCAGGCCGACCATATGGGAAGCATCTGTCAGCACCAGTCCATTGAACCCAAGCTTCCCTCTAAGCAGTCCTTTGATCAGCTCCGGCGATAAGGTTGCCGGCATCATCTCATCATCGGTAAGCTCAGGATTAAAATAGCGTGCATATGCAGGCTGCATGATATGTCCCGCCATAATCGCATCCAATCCGTTTTCAATCAGATTCTGATAGACCCTGCCATAAGTCTTGTCCCATTCCTCACAGCTCATGGAATTCACACTGTTTGCCACATGCTGGTCGCGGAAATCAAGTCCGTCTCCCGGAAAGTGCTTTGCCGCGCAGCAAAAACCCGGGTTCGCATGCGCACCGTCCATATAGGCTTTCGTCATCTCCGCCACCTTCTTCGGTTCATTTCCATAAGTGCGAAGACCGATTACCGGATTTTCCCAATTATACATAATATCGCTCACCGGCGCGAAAGACAGGTTGCACCCAATAGCTGCCGCTTCCTTATTCGCCATATACCCCATCTGATACGCATAATCTGCATTTCTCGTAGCTCCGATCTTTGTCTGCCCTCCGATCGGCGTCCCATCCACACATGCGCCGTCTCCGCCGCTCTCCGTATTACATGCGATAATAAGCGGGATCTTACTGTTTTCCTGTAAAATGCGGTTCTGCTCATAGATTTCGTCTGCCGTGGCCGGATTGTAGCGGATTCCTCCGATATGGTAATCCCTGACAGTCATCTTAAGATATTCTTCTTCGCGGCTTGAACCCATATTAAAGAATAACTGTCCAATTTTTTCATCTAACGTCATACCAGCAATAGTATCCTCTACCCATTTACAATCTTCATCCGTCAGATAAAATGGCTTCGCTTTCATATCAACCATATCTTTGATACCTCCTATTTCAGATTTTCCATGAATTCCTGTATCTTCATCTTATGATATCCCTTCCCATAGCTTCCGTTTAACAGATAGCCGAGTCCTTTTTCCCTAAATTCCTTCCAGCTTTCCGCCTCATGCCGCACAAGGATCGGATAATAATAGACTCCGTTT
>CAMWWF010000462.1 GCA_947177885.1 uncultured Lachnospiraceae bacterium | reverse complement strand
GCTTAAGAGAAACTCTGCAGGCTCCGCTTCTTGAGAATGGAAGAAAGTGGAGGATACCCTTATGGATACGAAAACGATCAAAGCATATCTGGATGCGGACGGCTGTGTCACGCAGATGCCGTCGAAGAAGAAAAAGAAGCTCTGCGTGCTGTCCTATCTGGCAGACCGCATTCCGGAAGACCGGGAGTACACGGAACGTGAATTTAATGAGGTGTTGAACGGTCTGCATACGTTTGGGGATGCGGCCACGCTCCGCCGCGAGATGTATGACTATTTTCTGATCGACCGGAAACAGAACGGAAGCCTGTATGCGGTGAAGAAGGACAGGCTCTCGGCGGAGGCGTTGATTGAGAAATACTGCTGATCAAGAAATATGGCTGATCAGCAGGCTTGTTTTGGGCGGGATTTCAGGACGTGGAATATTTCAGGTGAGCCGTTCGGCAGACAGTGTTTTCTCAATAGACGCCTCATAATCCTGTAGCTGATGAAAGATGCGGCAGGCATCCTGGGCGTGCTTTGTATCCTGCGTGCCGGTAAAATAGGCCACAAACAGGATCTCGATACATTCCATCACGCAGGGTAAAGCCTGGATTTCAATATCCAATAGTCTGTTTACGCTTTCATAGCCGGTTATGACTGCATGGACAAGCTCCAGCCACTGCTCTTTTGTCAGGGGCGTTTCGGTCTCTTCGGCCAGCAGTCCGGCCAGAAAGTAACAGAGGTCAAATATCCGTATATTTTTCTGGGTCAGGTCGAAATCAATGTAGCCGGATAAGTGGCCTTCATGAAACAGGAAGTTTCCGAAATGCACATCGCGGTGGATCAGCTGTCGGGGCAGACGGTCGGATACTTTTTCCAGCATATGTACGAATCTGGCGTGTTCCGATTCGGTTATATGAGGCCAGTTATGGGCGCTTAAAGTTTCCGGAATCCAGCCTTTCATCTCCACAAGCAGACTGTTGTCCCAGAATTCCATTTCTTTTTCGCATTGGACAAATGCCAGATGAAGCCTTGCGATGGCACGTCCCATTTCGTAAGCAGTTTTTTTATCCTGCAGATCAAAGAGATTGCTTCCCGGCAGTTTTTCCGACATCAGGAAATAGGCGTCCTGTGCGGCGGCGTATTGTTCGCCTGTTTGGGTGTGCGTGATCTGTGCAACCGGAATCCTGCAGTCTGCCAGGATCGAGGAAATTTTGATATTCCTTTCCAGCTGAGCTTTGTCGTAATATATTTTGATCACATGGGAAGGCGCGATCTCCCAGGCGGAAGGATAAATCTGTGTTACCTGTCTGTTTTTCATGCCCCATAAGGGCAGAAGCTGTTCTATTGTCTTTTTCATAGTTTGATGTTTCCCCTTTTGTCTTGCAATGATCCTCCGGATACAAGTAATTCTTTGGGAAGGATGTCGTTTGCATTTTTGTATTTCATGGGTTCGCTCCGCGGATTTGATACTTCATTATAACATGGCGCACCGAAAGAATGGCGCTCATATTTTGTTCTGGGCATAATGTGATCACGGGAATGGGGAATGCGCGGAAGCAAAAAGAAAGGTGGAAAAGTGGAAGTATGCATGATAAAATCAGGACATAACAGGGGATATAGGATGCAGGTAAAGTATCAGGAAAACAGCATATTCCGGTGAAAAGAAGACAATGGAGAAACAAAAACAAGGAGAAAGAAGCAGGATCCTATGATAAAGCATGAGATCGACAACATAAAATTTCACTTAAAAACCTGTCACGATCTGACATGGGTGAAAAAGTATGGCACAGTCTTTTCTGTGATCGATGCGACCGGTTCAGGTTGTATCAGCTTTGGCGTGGTGGATGAGAACGGCCGGGACAGGTATTTTATTAAAATTGCGGGTGTAGATACAGTGGATGCGGAAATATCACCGGCGGAATCGGTGGAAACTTTGAAAAATGCAGCCGAATTATACCGCATATTAAAGCACCCGGCACTGGTGGAACTGATCGAACACTATCCACATGAGCAGTATTATGTCGCAGTATTTCGGTGGGCAGATGGGGAATGTCTGTTTGATTACTGGAATTTTGACAAGTATGACAGGGAACCGGATTTGATCAGGCCTTCGGTGCGGTTTCATAATCTGTCAGCTGACAAAAAGCTGTCTGCCGTGGAGTGCATTTTTTCCTTTATGGAAGTGGTGGCCGCCAAACGCTATGTGGCGGTGGATCTCTACGATGGAAGCCTGCTTTATGATTTCGGGAATGATCGGATGATGCTTTGCGATATTGACCTGTTTCGGAAACAGCCTGCTTATAATGACATGGGAGAAGAGTATTGGGGAAGTAAGAGGCTGAAAGCGCCGGAGGAGTATGTTTTGGGCGCGGTTGTCGATGAGAGGACGAATGTTTTTACGGTGGGAGCATTGCTCTTCGGCTTTTTCGGCACCTATACACAGGAAGAAATCGAGGACAGATACCGGTATTGCAGGGTTTCTCCGTGCAGGATAGAGCGATGGGAACTGTGCGGGGAGGCATATGCGGTGGTTTCACAGGCGATTAGTCCGGATAGGGAGAAACGCTACCGGACGATGGCGGAGTTTCATGATGCGTTTCGGCGGGCAGTTTTCCGAAGTGCCGATTCTGTTTGCCATGGGCAGAAATATGGCACTGGATGAGCTGTATGCCCTGACGGTGGGCA
>CAMWWF010000461.1 GCA_947177885.1 uncultured Lachnospiraceae bacterium | reverse complement strand
ACCTTGTTCTTCGTGATCAGATCCGGCTGATTCACTGCACGGTCCGCCACTCTCGCTCCCACCATGATCAGCAGGTCGCATTCGCTCATGGCGCGGTTGGCGTAAGCCTTGCCGTTATTACCTACCATTCTGAAATACAGGGGATGATCCGTGGGCATGGCGCCGATCCCCATCATAGTGGACACCACCGGGATCTGATGCTTCTCCGCGAAAGCCCTGAGTCCCTCCTGTGCGTTGCTGAGCAGTACGCCGCCGCCCACACAGATCAGTGGCCGCTTTGCCTTCTCCAGCTCCCGGATGACCTTCTGGATCTGTACGGCATGTCCCTTTACGGTAGGCTTATAGGTTCTCAGGGAAACCTCCTCGGGATACTTAAATTTATTGATGACCGCATTCTGGATGTCAATGGGGATATCGATCAGGACCGGACCCTTTCTCCCCGTATTCGCAATGTGAAATGCTTCCTTAAATACTCTGGGAATATCATTGACATTCTTGATCAGGTAGCTGTATTTGACAAAGGATTCCACCGCCCCCGTAATGTCCGCCTCCTGAAACACATCGCTGCCGATCAGCTCGCTGCTCACCTGCCCCGTGATACAGATCAGGGGAATGCTGTCCGCAAAGGCTGTGGCAATACCGGTGATCACATTGGTGGCGCCGGGGCCGGAGGTCACGGCACACACGCCGGGCTTCCCGGTGAGCCTCGCCATACCGCTGGCGGCATGGGCCGCGTTCTGCTCGGTGCGTATCAGTATGGTTCTGATATCCGATTCCAAAATACTGTTATAAAACGGACAAATGGCTACGCCGGGATAACCGAACACAGTGGTTATGCCCTCCGCTTCCAGACATTTGATAACTGCATCTGCTCCTATCATCTCTTTCTCCTCCATTTAATTGCCGTCTGCGGCAAATTCCGGTCACTTCATTATAATGTCAAAATCCGGTCAGTCTCTGCGCCAGTTTTACGGCCTCCGCCGCATCTCTTGAATAACCGTCAGCGCCGATCTCATCGGCATAGTCCTGGGTGATGACCGCTCCGCCGATCATGATCTTCGCGCCGATACCTTCCTGCTTCGCCAGCTCGACCACTTCACGCATCCGCTGCATGGTAGTGGTCATCAGTGCCGACAGCGCAATGATCTGCGCATTATTTTCCCTGGCCACACGGACAATCTCCTCCCTGGGCACATCCTTGCCCAGGTCAATGATCTTAAAACCGTAATTTTTCAGCATCAGCGCCACCAGGTTCTTACCGATATCATGAATATCGCCTTCCACAGTGGCGATCACCACCACCGGCATATTCCCGGCATCCGTCTCCTGCAGCAGCAAAGGTTCCAGTACCTCAATGGCATTCTTCATGGCCTCCGCGCTGCCTATAAGCTGGGGCAGAAAGTACTTACCCTTGTCGAAGAGCTCTCCCACGTCATTAATGGCCGGCAGCAATACTTCATTCAGCAGGGCGGAAGGATCTTCCCCCTTTGCCAGCGCGTCCTTCGTCAGAGCAGCGATTCCATTCCGGTTGCCCTTCATGACTGCTTTCCTCAGCGCCGCTCTGACCTCACTCTCATTTTCGCTGTCCGGAGAAGCATATGATGCGCCTGTCACTCCAGAGCCGGAAGCGCTTCCATGCTTCGCGAAAGACCATGTACTGGTCTCCATCCCGTATTGTGTGCCGCCTGATGTCCCGGTCTTTATCTGAGACTGCGAACCGTCCGGGCGCATAGCCCCTTCCTGCGTCTGCGCTCCGCCTGGGACGAAACCTCCTCCCTGTGTCTGCGCTCCATTCTGTACCCCGGCCTCCGCCAGCTTCCGCTGCAGAGCGGCTTCCTTTTTCTCTCTGTTTTCCGCTACCACATTGGCATATTCAATATACCGGATATCCGCCTCTTCTTTGGCAAGCAGCAGATCCGTCGCCAGGGCACAGCTGACCAGCAGCTCCTGGGAAGGATTGGCTATCGCCATGGTAAGCCCCTCCCGAATGGCAAGAGCCAGAAAAGCTGTGTTCACATAGCTTCTCTCTGGCATACCGAAAGAAATATTGGACAGTCCGCAGATGGTAGCCAGTCCCTTTTCCTTACAATAATGTATGGTCTCCAGTGTTTCCAACGCCGCTCTCCTGTTGGCTCCCACCGTAGCCACCAGACCATCCACTACCACATCACACTGCTTCATTCCCAGGGAATAAGCACGTTCCAATACCTTTTCTATGATCTCTTTCTTTTCTTCTATATTTTCCGGCAATCCCTTATCAGATAACGGGAGCAAAATAAACATGGCTCCGTACTTTTTCACAATGGGCAATAATTTCTCGTACTTTTCCGTCTCCAGTGACACGGAGTTGACCAGCGCCCTGCCCGGATAGTGGCGAAGCGCCGCCTCCAGTACTTCCACATGACTGGAATCCAAGGAAAGAGGCAGACTGGTGACACCGCTGACCTCCTCTATGGCACGCAGCATCATGGCTTTCTCGTCAATGCCGCTCATGCCCATGTTCACGTCAAGGATCTGCGCCCCGCATTTCTCCTGCTCTTCCGCAAACTGCAGCACCTTGTCCATATTGCCTTCCCGCAGCTGTGCCTGAAGCAGCTTTTTGCCGGTGGGATTGATCCGCTCACCCACCACAATGAAATTGCCCTCCAGTCCGAAAGCGGCTGTCTGTC
>CAMWWF010000460.1 GCA_947177885.1 uncultured Lachnospiraceae bacterium | reverse complement strand
GGAAACTTGACCAGCACGACTACCGCAAAAAGTATGACGGGTATGCCAGCCGGTATGCCGCTTTGGAGAGCCAGATGGACAGCCTGGAGAAAGAGCGGGAAAGGAAGGAAATCCAGTATGACATTTTCAGCGGTTTCCTTGCGGGGCTAAGCAAGACAGTGGAGCTGCCGGTGGATTTCAATGAGAGGCTGTTCCACAGGCTTGTGGATTACGCAACGGTCCATTCGGACGGCAGGGTGGTATTCACCTTCCGAAATGGCGTGGAAGTCAGCACGGAGATTTAAAGCCGGGAGCGGCCGGGGCATCGGGATTGTACCAGATGCCTCCGGCCGCTTTTTCTGTGTGTGGAAAAGCCTGCCAAAGTAACAGATTGTATTTTCGGGAATTGCATATTATAATGAATGAACAGAGATTGAGAGCAGCCGGAGGTATACATATGAAAAATCCATTCGCCAGAAACGGCAGGATGAATCGGAAGCAGTCAGCCGATCTACATAAGGACAGCGATGTCATCTTTTCCACGGTGGAACAGGTGAAATCCGCCAGCACGGAGATCGTAAACGGAGTCACTGCTGTCCGGGATCTTGCTGATGAGAACAAGCACAGCGCCAACACAGTGATGGGGAATATGGAAGAGCTGACGGAACAGAACGCTGTCCTTTCCGGGAAAACGGAATCCTCCATAACCATGACCAGCGATATCCAGAGACAGGTGGAACATATAGCCGCCATGATCTCCCGGATGGTCCTTCTGGTGGATGAGACCAACAGCCATGCGGGAACCAGTTCGGAAGAGCTGGCGGAGGTGGTGAAGGCCAATCATGCCATGGCGGATCTGTCCAAAGACGTAAGCGGTATCGTAAAAGAATTTTCAGAGGAATTTGCCAGAGTGAAGGAGGAAACGGTCTCCATTAAAGATATCACATCCCAGACCAACCTGCTCTCCCTGAACGCGTCCATTGAGGCTGCCAGAGCCGGGGAGGCGGGCCGCGGTTTTGCCGTGGTGGCGGATGAGATCCGCAAACTCAGCGATGAGACCCAGAATTCCTCCGCCCGCATTATGAACGCGCTGGATCATCTGGAGGAAACCTCCGGGAAGATGACAGCTGCCATGGAGAAGGTGATCGGGCTCATTCAGCGGAATCTGGAGAAGATCACGGAAGTGAATGCCAGTGTGGTCGGCATTTCTGATGATTCCCGCAAATTGAACAGCAGCATATCCCTGATCGATGATGCCATAAAGGCAGTGGAGCAGTCCAATCAGAATGTGGTGGAAAATATGCAGCAGATGTCCGAGGCCATGTCCGTTATGAGCGGTTATGTGGGAAACGCCTCCGACAATGCCAGGAGCATGTTGGAAAAATACGAGCAGACCACGGTGAATGTAGGGAAGATCGAGGTATCCGTGGGCGACCTGGTGGTACGTCTGGGGGACAGCGGCTTTATGGGGATCCATGATGCGAAGCCGGGCAGCAGGGTTTCCATTATCACACTGGATAAGGACGGAACGCCGGATAAAGAATATTATGGACAGGTGGTGCGTCAGCAGGATGCGGAGGCTGTGATAGACATCCGTCCCAGGACCTTGTCGGAGACCAGAGACGGGGCCGTGGGGTTCCAGCTGCAGATGATCCTGGGAAATGTCCTGTATCTTTGGACGGATGTTACAGTCACAGAATTTGCGGAAGGCGGCGTTACTTATTACAGGGTGGTGACAAATGCCAATCCAAAGGTAATGAAGCGCAAGAAGAATCCCAGACTGGATATCAGCTGTGCCTGTGAGATCCGGATTGACGGCAGCGCGAAGACCTATCGTGGGAGGATGCTGGATATCAGCGCCAACGGCATGGCGTTTACCGCCACCGACCCGGATTTTGAAGCCGCGGAAAAGAAGATGATAACCGTCACTATCCCGGAACTTCCCATTCCCAGAGCCCGCACCGTGCAGGCTTACATCATGCGGTGCAGGAAAGGCAGCAGTGAATATATTCTGGGCTGCCGCCTGTCGGAGAATAATCTGGCCATTCAGCAGTATATCGAGACGCAGTAGATCTGTAAGCATGTAGACGGCAAACATGCTCTGGAATTCTTTGGCATTATGACAAGGGATTTTGAACTGCAGCCCTGTTACGTCTTTTTTGCCGTGCGGAAGCGTTGCGAATATGTGTTGCGAATGCTGTGAGCAGGAATTCTGTCGGAACATATTTGTTTCTAAAGAAAATAAGAGGTTGGCATGAGACGGAAAACCTGATAGAATTTAATCGATCAGCGTCAGAGCCAAACGCTCATAAATATATTTTGTTTACGAGACAGGCTTTGAAACATTTTATTTTAGACAGAAAGGTAACAGGTAAGAACATGAAAGGTAATTTTGAATCCGCTCGATAGCAATGGCTATCATCGTATGAAAACGTTATAGCCATTGCATCCTAACAGTAACATAGGCACTCGAAATTCCGGCAGCCCACAGGCACTGGCGAGATTTTGAGAGACTGTTTCAATGATTAGGAGGGCGTTATGAGCTATAGAAGAGCAGAAGAGGTTCTGCCGCAGGAGATCCTTGCTTCCGTGCAGCAGTATATTGACGGTCAGATGCTTTATATCCCAAGGAAAACAGAAGAGAAGAGAACCTGGGGCTCGTCTACTGACACGAAGGGGAAGCTGGAGCTTAGAAA
>CAMWWF010000459.1 GCA_947177885.1 uncultured Lachnospiraceae bacterium | reverse complement strand
AATCTGTGAGACTGTGAATCTGAAGTCTACCTCTTCCGTTCACTCCCATCTGGAAACCCTGGAAAAGAACGGCTATATTCGCCGTGACCCTACCAAGCCCCGCGCTATAGAGATCTGCGATGACAGCTTTCAGATGGTGCGCACGGAGATGATCAGTCTGCCGGTTATCGGCAATGTGGCGGCCGGGCAGCCTATTTTCGCGGAAGAAAACGTTCAGGAATACTTCCCTGTTCCGTCAGAAGTGGTTCCTCCGGGAGATTCCTTTATCTTGAACGTTCGCGGAGAATCTATGATCAATGCCGGTATTTTTGATGGTGACCGCGTATTCGTAAATGTCTGTGACACGGCGGCGAATGGAGAGATCATAGTCGCATTGATCGATGATTCCGCTACAGTAAAGACTTTCTACAAGGAAAACGGTCATATCCGTCTGCAGCCGGAAAATGACACAATGGAACCTATTATTGTGGACGACTGTCAGATTTTGGGGAAAGTGTTTGGCGTATTCCGCTTTTATCGCTAGAACTGCTCCATCCGGTGAGAAATTAGACTTATGGAACTGACTGTTTTGAACCGGGAACGGTTTTGGGGACAGGGGTAAACATGATCTTAAAGATGTAAGTGCGTAATGTTTGTGAGCGTATAGACAATCTGTTTGTCTATACGCTCCATACACTTGTCTGTCCTATTCCATTTACTGAAATCGAACCTTCATATATGCGATGATCTCTTCCACACATCTGTCAAAGCCCAGTTTAGAGCTGTCCAGACATAAATCATAATTCCTGGCATCGAACCAGCTCCTGCCGGTATGATATGTGTAGTAATCGGATCTGTGTTTATCCGTCTTCTGGATAAACTTCTCCAGTTCCTTACGGCTCATGCTGTGCTTCTTTGCTGCCTGCTCCAGACAGAAATCCTTGGGAGCATGTATAAAGACACTGAGAACATTATCGTAATTCTTCAGCACATAATCCGCACAGCGGCCGATAATGACACAGGATTCCTCTTCTGCAAGCTGGCGGATAATCTTTGCCTGATAGTTAAAGAGGTTGTCGGTTGAGGTGAAATTATCGCTTTCAGGCGGAATCAGCTCTCCGCCGTATACACTTTTGGCAATATGAAAAAGACGGGTGCTTTTTACTTTCTCGTCTGCATTGGCAAACAGTGCCTCGTTGATTCCGCTGTCCTCACTTGCCAGCTTCATCAGTTCCTTGTCGTAATAATGTACATTCAGTCTTTCGGACAGCATTTCACCAACAGTACGTCCGCCGCTGCCGTATTGCCTGGCAATGGTAATCACAACCTTCTCCATGTAAACATCTCCTTCCTGTTTTTGTCTCTATTCCATGTCTCCATATTCACATCCGGCTTTTTATCCTTCGCCGAGGTAAGCCTTCTTTACGGAGTCGTCATTCAGCAGATCGCCGGCCTTGCCTTCCAGAACGATTTTCCCGGTTTCAAGTACATATGCCCTGTCTGCAATGGATAATGCTTTCTTGGCATTCTGTTCCACCAGAAGAACAGTAGTTCCGCTCTTGCTTACCTTCTGGATGATATCAAAAATCTCATTTACAAAAATGGGAGAAAGGCCCATGGAAGGTTCGTCCATAAGTATGATCTTGGGATGGGACATCAGGGCTCTTCCCATGGCAAGCATCTGCTGCTCACCGCCGCTTAAAGTTCCTGCCATCTGGTTCTGGCGTTCCTCCAACCGTGGAAAACGGTCAAAGACGGTCCTCAGAGTCTGTTGTATTTCATTTTTATCCTTTCTGGTATATGCACCCATTTTCAGATTCTGTAACACGGATAACTGCGCAAAGACACGTCTTCCCTCCGGAACATGGGCCATTCCCATAGAAACGATCTTGTGACCGGGAATCCTGGTGATATCCTTTCCTTCAAAGGTAACACTGCCCTCCTTAGGTGCAAGCAGGCCGGATACCGTATGAAGAATCGTTGTTTTGCCGGCACCGTTAGCGCCGATGAGAGCAACGACCTCACCCTCATCCACATGAAATGATACTCCCTTGATCGCCTGGATCATACCGTAATATACCTGTAAATCTTTAACCTCTAACATTTTAATCATGCCTTTCTACTGCTCTACTGCCTGTATATGTTTCTCAAAACGTCGCTGTATGCCTGCGGTATTTCACTCAACAATCAACTTCTGACTTCGCATGCGCTGAGGATACCGGGTTATGGCTGGAGTTGACCCATGTTCCCCCGGAAGTTCATTGGTCTGAAAGAACCATTTTATTTCGGCTCTATTTGATATGCAGTGATCGCACATTATTCACCTAAATATGCCTTGATCACTTCCGGATTGTTCAACACATCATTTGTGGCGCCCTGGCACAGCACACGCCCGAAATTCAACACCGTAAGCTCCTCACAGATTCCGCTGACCAGCTTCATATCATGCTCGATCAAAATAATGGTCATATCGAAATGATCCCGCACAAACTTGATGGTATCCATCAATTCCAGAGTCTCGTTGGGATTCATACCTGCCGCAGGTTCATCCAGTAAGAGCAGCTTGGGCTTCGTTGCCAGTGCCCTTGCAATCTCCAACTTGCGCTGTTTACCGTAAGGAAGATTTGCGGCGAGAACTTCTGATTCCCCGTCCAGTTCAAATACCTTTAACAATGCTCGTAGACACATCTGCGAGCCCACGAGACGTAGAGG
>CAMWWF010000458.1 GCA_947177885.1 uncultured Lachnospiraceae bacterium | reverse complement strand
CTCAAAGAACAGCTCCTCCTGCTCCGGCATATCTTCCATTTTATTAAATTCCACCCGGAACAACAGCTTAAATATCTGTTCACGTAATTCTCTTCTGCTCATAGCCTGCCACTCGTCCTATTTGTCGTTACTATTCGTAACATTTCGGGGCGGTATTCCAGATTTTGCTTCGCAAAACCGCCCCTCACTCCTGCATCATGTTCTCACGGAATACGCAGTAAATGCGTATTCCTGCCCCATAAATAGTAACTACTTATCCTTTGTCACATTGATACCGGCAATGCGGATGTTCACATCCAGCACTTCAAGACCGGTCATATTCTCAATCGCACCCTTCACTCTCGTCTGCACTCTCTGGCATGTGGCCGGAATATTGTAGCCGTACTCCATGGTAACCGCAAGACCCACCTTAACCTTTTTCCCGGACACTTCCACCCTGGCTCCTCTGGAAAGTCCCCTGACGCCGACCCGGCTCAAAAGCTCGTTTGTGAGATTGCCTGCCATGGCCGCAACCCCGTCCACCTCTGTGGCTGCCAGCGCGGCAATCATCGCAACCACATCATCCGCGATCCTGACCGTCCCTGCTTTTTCTTCCTGTGACTCATATCCGCTCTTCGTTTCATCCAGTTCCATAGTTTTCCTCATTTCCGCGCCGTTTCGGGCGCATCAAGCAATATTTCTCCATATTGGATTAAGTATATCAAAATTTCCCGCTTTTGCCTAGTCCCATCAAAGCCAGAAGCTCAGGCTGTACTGTTTTTCATTTTCCACATAGGATACCGCTTTGTCCGGACAATCCAGGTAGCGGAAAACCTCCTGCTCCCCGATCAGCGTCTCCCGCATCTTCCGGAAGATATCCGGGCCTTCGCATTTCAGTGTCACATAGGTGTCTCCCCTCTCATAGCTGTCCGTAAAGATTTTCCCGATCTTCTCCTCGTCGAACTCCGTAAAATAAACGCCCTCCCTCACATAATAATTGGCATCCAGAGAAGAACACTCCGGCATATCCACCACATTATCCTGCGTGTGCGTCAGTTCCATCTGCTCCGTGGTCACACACAGATAGTCGTAGTTGATCGTCGGTATCTTTTCCACCGGATAAGCGCTGCCTCCCACCGCCTGATAGGACGCGTCGCCCCATGTGGTGTCCACATAATAGTATGCCCCGTCTATGCGCACCAGATTCCATGCATGTCCCTCTCCGCCCACAACCCGGCCTAACACCAGCGTCGCAAATACACCCGCCCTGTTCAGAAGATACTGCGTCGCTTTCGCATATCCCTGACACACGGATTTGCGCTCCAGAAAGACAGAGCATATATTCTGGCTGTCATCCGCTGAGGCATCATAATCCGTATGATGGATCAGATATTCATAGACATACTTTACCTTCTCATACTCATCCGCGTCTTCCGGTATTCCGGCCAGACATTGGTTTACATAATTATCTATCTGCGTCTGTTTCTCTTCCACTTCCTCCGGATCAAACCGATAACTGCCCGTAAAGGTAATCTTTTTTAAAATACTGCCCAGCGTGTATTCGGTATAAGTATACCCCTCCACATAGAAGATCTCGGGATGATCGTTTAACACGCACTGGAACACACGGGAAATCAGATCCTTGTCGCAACTGGACAGCCTCACGTTTTCCTTAAATTCAATGAGCGCCCCGAGTATTTCCAGATAGACTTCCTGCTCCTCCTCCGACAGCTTTCCGAAGGCATAACACTCCGCCTGCTCCTCCCGCAGCTTTTCATCCGTCCGGGTGAGCACCTGCTCCGGCAGATTTCCCTTCGTCCCGCCGGCCGCCATATCCTCCTGCCTGTAGTGACTGCTCTCTCTCCCGGACAGTACTTGTCCCATCAGATAGAGGGCGCCGGTCACAGCCAGCATACCAAGCAGCAATGTCCCTGTCTTTTTCATACGCAGTCACCCTCCTTCCACAGGCTTTCCCGATTTCTCAGGCTTTGCCAAATTCTGACAGAACCAGTCCTTCATTCCGCTCCACCGTCATGCCGATACTCCACTGGTTGACGAAAAGCAGAAGCGGATTATCCTTTAAATCCTTTATTTTCTTCATATCCGAAGTGCCGGTGAGCTTGTCCAGATCAATATCCTTATTTTCAATCCATCGGATATATTCGTAAGGCAGATTCTCCAGTTTGATTTCCACGTTATATTCATTCTCCAGACGGTATTTCAGCACATCAAACTGCAAAACGCCGACCACGCCGACAATGATCTCCTCCATACCGGTATTGAACTCCTGAAAAATCTGAATCGCACCCTCCTGCGCAATCTGCATAATGCCCTTGACAAACTGCTTGCGCTTCATGGTGTCCACCTGTCTGACCCTCGCGAAATGTTCGGGAGCGAAAGTCGGGATTCCCTCATAAGCAAACTGTTCACCGGGCATACAGACCGTATCTCCTATGGAAAAGATCCCCGGATCAAACACACCGATAATATCTCCCGCATACGCCTCACTTAAGATTTTACGCTCATCCGCCATGATCTGCTGGGGCTGGGACAGGCGCATCACCCGGCCTCCCTGCACATGTCTGACCTCTTCGTTTACGTCAAACCTTCCCGAGCAGATACGCATAAACGCGATCCTGTCCCTGTGCGCCTTGTTCATATTTGCCTGAATCTTAAAGACGAAAGCCGAAAAATCATGCTCCACCGGATCAATCAGACCGATGTCCGC
>CAMWWF010000457.1 GCA_947177885.1 uncultured Lachnospiraceae bacterium | reverse complement strand
TTTCAGAGCTTTACCACTCGCTTAAGCCGTGGTATCTTGTGGAACCCCTTGAGTTTACCGAACCTTCCAAGTACGTAACACATGTTATGTTACAACTCATAGGGAGTCATCTGGTATACATAATAATTCAGCCAGTTACTGTAAAGGCTATTGCTATGCCCCCTCCATTGCAGCAGAGGCCGTTTCTCCGGATCATCGTCTGGATAATAGTTGTACGGGATCTGAATGGGTAATCCCTTGTCCAGGTCACGGTGATACTCATTGTTCAAAGTGTATCTGTCATATTCAGGGTGGCCCGTTACAAATATCTTCTTCCCATCCTCCGCAATCGCAAGGAACACTCCCGCCACCGGCGATTCTGCCAGAACAGTCAGCTCTTTGCAGGCATGAATGGCATCTGCGGGAGTCTCCGTATGGCGGCTGTGGGGAGCCGCAAAAATGTCGTCAAAACCGCGCACCAAAGGTATCCTGCGATTGGATACCTTATGCTCATAGACACCGAACAGTTTCGCCGGCAGCAATCTCTTATTGATACCATAATAATGGTAAAAGCCTGCCTGCGCCGCCCAACAGATATGTAAAGTGGACGTCACATGAGTCTCCGCCCAGTCCAGGATCTCACAGGTCTCCTGCCAGTAATCCACCTCCTCAAAGGAAATGTCTTCCACCGGCGCACCTGTGACTATCATTCCGTCAAATTTCCGGTCTCTGACCTCATCCAGCGTGGTATAAAATTTATTTAAATGATTTGCGGAAGTATTTAAGGACACATGTGTCTTCGTATTCATAAAGGTTACATCCACCTGAAGCGGCGTGTTGGAAAGCACCCGAAGAAGCTGCAGCTCCGTGTCCTGCTTCACAGGCATATTGTTTAAGATCAGCACCTGCAGGGGACGGATATCCTGATGCATGGCACGCAATTCATCCATCACAAATATATTTTCGTTTTCCAGTATCTCCTTTGCAGGCAGATCGCTCTGTGTTTTGATCGGCATGTTTTTCTCCATTCCGAAGCACTTTGGCTTCTCTTCATTACTTTACTCAACCTGGCGCGCCATGATCTCTGAGCGGCCTGAATCGTCCTGAAACGCAGTTCCACTCCGCAGGCAAGACTGCCAAAACCTTTGCCCGCCTTTCGTGAAATGCAATGTCCGGTGATATTTCCATCAGGAGAAGAAACCTTCTACGACTCATACGGTATCTCATACTGCGCCAGAAACTCCTCCTCGGATAAGATCGGCACTCCCAGTTCCTTGGCCTTCTTATTTTTCGAGGAGGCAGAAGTAATATCATTATTGATCAGGCAGGTGGTCTTACCTGTGACGCTCCCCGTCACCTTTCCGCCCTTCTGCTCAATGATCTCCTTCAGATCGTTCCTCCCGGCAAAGTGAACCAGACTTCCGGTGATGACAAAGTTCAGGCCTGCCAGTGTCCAGCTGCCTTCTTCCACCTGAGGGATCTCCACATGAAGTTCCGCCATCAGACGGTCCATCCGGGCACAGTTCCCCTCATCTCTCATATATTCCGCAAAGGCCGATGCGATGACTTCTCCCACTCCGTCAATGGCGCTCAAAATCTCCACATCAGCGTTCCGCATTCGTTCCAGATCATGATCGAAAAAGCGGCACAGCATCTTGGCATTAGCCACTCCGATATTGGCTATCCCCAATCCGTACACCACCCGGGGAAGAGTCGTATTTCTCGCCTGCTCTATACTGTTCAGGAGATTTTGGCAGGATTTTTCCCCGAACCCTTCCATTCCTGCGATTTCCTCCCGATACTGCTCTAAATGGAACAGATCCGCAAATTCTTTCACAAATCCTCTGTCGATCAGCTTCTCCAGCGTGGCCTCGGAGAGGCCGTCGATATTCATGGCATCCCTGCTGACAAAGAGTGTAAAGGATTTGATCCGTTTCGCGGCGCAGTTCTCATTGGTACAATACAGGGACTGCACCTCATTTACGGCCCGGATCTCCGTCCTGCCGCCGCAGACGGGACAGGTGTCGGGAATTTCCAGCGTATCACTCTGCGTCAGGTTCTCCGCGATCTGCGGAATGATCATATTGGCCTTATACACCGTGATCCTGTCACCGACTCCCAGCCGCAGGCTTTTGACAATGCTGATATTATGCACGGAAGCCCGGCTGACGGTAGTGCCCTCCAGCTCCACCGGTTCAAAGATGGCCACGGGGTTGATCAGCCCGGTCCTGCTGGCGCTCCACTCGATCTCTTTCAGCGTAGTCTCCTGCAATTCATCCGCCCATTTGAAAGCGATGGAATGTCTGGGAAATTTTGCCGTTCTGCCCAGTGACCGTCCGTAAGCGATATCCTCATAAGTGAGTACCAGCCCGTCGGAAGGTATATCATAACTCTCAATCTTCTCTTCAAAGAGCGCAACCGTATCCAGAATATTCTCTTCTGTCACCATGTAGTGTTCCACCACCTCAAATCCCTGTTCCTGCAGGAATCCGAACTGCTCCTCCTGAGAATTCCGGAAATCCCCATCTCCCGCACTGATAAGCGAATACGCATAAAAACGGACATTGCGCTTTGCGGTGATCTCATTATTCAGCTGGCGGACGGATCCGCTGCAGAGATTTCGGGGATTCTTGTATTTCGCTTCCGCATCCCCGATTTCCGCATTCACCTTCTCGAAATCCGAATAAGTGATGACAGCTTCCCCTCTCACGACCAGCTCTCCCTTATAG
>CAMWWF010000456.1 GCA_947177885.1 uncultured Lachnospiraceae bacterium | reverse complement strand
GCTCAGGACTCCCCTGTTGCGCTTGTGCAGGACAGAGTTAATATGCTTGATCAGTTCGATAGCCTCCAGGTTCTCTTTTCCGCCATACATATTGGCAACCCACTCGCCGTCCTTTTTGCCGTAATCCAGATACAGCATGCTTGCCACCGCATCCATCCGGATGCCGTCCGCATGATACTTTTCCACCCAGAACAAAGCGTTGGCGATCAGGTAATTGGACACCTGGGGACGTCCGTAATTGTAGATCAGCGTGCCCCAGTGAGGGTGGAAGCCCTGACGGGGATCCAGATGCTCATAGAGACAGGTCCCGTCAAAGTTGGACATTCCGTAGGTATCTCTGGGGAAATGAGCGGGCACCCAGTCCAGGATCACGCCGATCCCCGCCCTGTGCAGCTCATTGACGAAATACATGAAATCCTCCGGTGTTCCGTACCGCGCTGTAGGCGCATAGTAGCCGATGACCTGATATCCCCAGGAAGCGTCCAGGGGATGCTCCATCACAGGCATCAGTTCCACATGGGTATATCCCATTTCCTTTACATAATCGATGACCTTCGCCGCGATCTCCCGATAGTTGGCATACTCTTTGCCAAGCTTCGCCCTGACAAAGGAGCCCAGGTACATCTCATAGACACTGATCGGAGCGTTTCCGGTCTGGAACTGTTCTCTCTTTTTCAGGAAAGCAGCGTCCTGCCACTTAAAGCTATTGATATCCGCGATCACAGACGCCGAATCGGGGCGAAGCTGCGCCGCGTTGCCGTAAGGATCGGCTTTCAGATAGGTGAGACCGCTTTTCAGCTTAAATTCAAATTTGTAATTGTCCCCAATCTTCGCATCCGGAAGAAATAACTCAAAGATTCCTGAATCCTCCAGCCTGCGCATCTGGTTCATCCTGCCGTCCCAGTTGTTGAAATCACCCACCACGCTGGCGCGCAGTACATTTGGCGCCCAGACGGCAAAATAAACTCCCTTTACGCCGTCAATCTCCATGGGGTGGGCTCCCAGTTTTTCATAAATGGTATAGTGGATACCATTGCAGAACTTGTCCATATCGTTCCGGGTAATCTGAGGCGCAAAGCGGTAGGGATCCCCGTGAACGGTCTCTATCCCCTCATTATCCGTCACCAGATAGTGATAATCCTTCAGATTCTTTTCCGGCACCAATACGGCAAAATAACCCTCTTCATCCGCCACTTCCATGGGTATGTCGCGTCCTGTCTTCTCAAGGATCACCGATACCTTCACCGCTCCCGGAAAATAGGCCTGTATCAGGGTCTGTGTACCTGACTTATGAGGCCCCAGTAAAGCATGGGGATTGTCACTCTCCGAATAAGTGATCTCTTCTATTCCCGCCCAGTTCATCAGCTTATAAATTTTGTTGGTCATATCCGCTTTCCTTTCTTAATATACCCTTTTACCTTTAGACTCTCGGAATCTCATTGTGTCTTATTTTGCGAGAAGTTTTTTTGTTGGTTGCGCACACATTTATGAGGCGTCTCGCAGAAAGCATTCTCAGACGCGCTCCGGCATAATTACAGCTGTTTTACAGTTGAAGAGGAAATTCTCATAAGGTATGTAAAAACAGTCCGCTCCTCAGCTTGGGCTCAAACCATGTGGACTTCGGCGGCATCAGCTTTCCCGCGTCCGCCACGGCGAAAAGCTCACCGATGGAGGTGGGATACATGGAAAATGCCACTTTCATATCTGTGTGGGTTCTTCTCTCCAGCTCTTCCAGTCCCCGGATGCCGCCCACAAAATCAATACGCTTGTCCGTCTTGGGATCCTGAATGCCAAGCACAGGCTCCAGAAGATATCTTTGCAACAGTGACACATCCAGACCTTCCACTGCGTCCTGTGAAAGGATTTCTTCCCTGGCGGTCAGGCAGTACCACTGTTCCTCCAGATACATGCCAAACTCACCCTTTCTTCCGGGGCGGAAAGGCTCCGGTCCCTTTTTCTCCACCTGGAAATCCTGTCCGATCCTTGCAAGGAAACCTTCCGTATCATATCCGTTCAGATCCCGAACCACGCGGTTGTAATCCATGATCTGAAGCTCTTCGTCAGGAAATAACACGGAGAGGAAATAGTTAAATTCCTCCTCCCCCGTGTAATCCGGGTTCTCTTCTCTCCTTTTCAAACCGACCTTTACGGCGGACGCGCAGCGGTGGTGTCCGTCCGCAATGTACACTGCCGGAATACGGACAAATTCCTCACGGATATCCGTGATCTTCTCGTCGTCGCTGACGATCCAGACCCGATGTCCGATGCCGTCCTCGGAAACAAAATCATAAACCGGCTTTTCCGTCTTTGCTTCCCCAACAATACCTTTCAGCACGCTGCCGGAGCGGTATGCCAGAAAGATGGGGCCGGTCTGCATATTGCAGACATCCACATGACGGATGCGGTCCTGCTCCTTATCGGCTCTGGTGTTCTCATGCTTCTTTATCACATTGTTCCTGTAATCATCTATGGAAGCACATGCCACGATCCCTGTCTGGCTTCTGCCGTCCATGGTCTGTTCGTAGATATAATAACAGGGCTTTTCCTCCTGAACAAATTTTCCCTCTGCTATTCTGTCCCGAAGCAGCTTTGCCGCCCTCTCATAAACCTCCGGGGCGTAGGTGTCCACCTCCGGTCTCTTATAGACATCTCCAAGCCCACGAGACGTAGAAGAATCAGGGTTGTCGTGGTGAGGGATAAAAAAAAAAAAGGGGGG
>CAMWWF010000455.1 GCA_947177885.1 uncultured Lachnospiraceae bacterium | reverse complement strand
TGGGCATTATCACTCTGGAAGGCTGCAGGCCTCTGGGGGAAAAGATCGACCAGTACCTGGTAAAATGGCGGGCGGAAAGAGAAAGTGAACACAAGGGATCGCTGGCTTTTTCCGGCTATCAGCGGGACACCTATCTGCTGCAGGCCTCTGTCCCCCGTTTCGGCTCCGGAGAAGCAAAGGGCATCATTCTGGAGTCCGTCAGAGGCACCGATCTGTACCTGCTGGTGGATGTGTGCAATTACTCTCTGACTTACTCTCTGTGCGGATTTGAAAACCACATGTCTCCTGACGACCATTATCAGGATCTGAAACGGATTATTGCAGCCGTAGGCGGCAAGGCCCGCCGTATTACCGTTATCATGCCCTTTCTGTATGAAAGCCGTCAGCACAAGAGAACCTCACGGGAATCTCTGGATTGCGCTTTGGGACTGCAGCAGCTGGTGCAGATGGGCGTGGACAATATCATTACTTTCGATGCCCATGACCCCAGAGTGCAGAATGCCATACCGCTGCACGGTTTTGAAACCGTACAGCCCGCCTACCAGTTTATCAAAGGACTTCTGCGCAATATGAGTGACCTGAAACTGGATTCCAGACACATGATGGTCATCAGCCCCGACGAAGGAGGCATGAGCAGGGCTATTTACATAGCGAATGTACTGGGACTGGATATGGGCATGTTTTACAAACGCCGCGATTATACAAAGGTAGTAAATGGACGCAATCCCATCATTGCCCATGAGTTTCTTGGCACCAGTGTAGAAGATAAGGACATGATCATTATTGACGATATGATCTCCTCCGGTGACAGTGTTCTGGAAGTAGCCGCTGCCCTGAAAGAGCGGAAAGCCAGAAAGATCTTTGTGTTTGCCACCTTCGGACTGTTCACAAACGGATTGGACAAGTTTGACGCCGCCTACGAAAAAGGCCTTATCGACAGAGTCCTTACCACCAATCTGGTGTATCAGACGCCGGAACTGCTGCAGAGGAAATGGTACATCAACTGCGACATGAGCAAATACATTGCCTATATCATTGACACTTTGAATCACGATTCTTCCATCAGCGACCTGCTGAACCCCAGTGAAAGAATTCAAAAAGTAGTGACAAAATACAGAAAGGGCAAGCTGTGAAAACAGCCTGCCCTTTTTGTATTCTTCTATCTTTCAGTCCGCATTACACTCCTGTATAAGTGTCGTACAGCGTCACCACATTGTCCTGCGCATCATACATGGTAATCTCTCCGCAGTCAATGGGAAGCACCACTGCAAATGGTTCCGAAGGATTCACCTGAATCACCTTTTCCGTTACGCTGTTATGGGTCACAATCCGGCAGACTCTGTCCTCGTTCATGGACAAAAGCGCAACACCCTTGTTCTGAAAAATCACTCCTTTTACCCCGTCCGCCATATAAGGGTCATATCCTCCCTGACCATAGAAATAGCCGAAAGACATACCATCCCTGCTCAGGTAGATGGAATAGGCACAGTTGTCCCTCTCCTGATCATAAAAAAGCATGGCACACATATCGTCGTTAATGCCCTGGGTAACTTCCCAGCCATTTTCGATCTTTTGATTTTCCCTGGCATCCTGCTCCAGCCTGGCGGCGGAAACACCCAGCACATCTGCCTGCCACACAATCAAAAAAGCCAATAAAACGATGAGTATACAGCCTGAAAACAATGCTAACTTTTCTGTTTTCATTTCCTTTTTGTTCTCCTATCCTGAAAAATTTAAGGAACCCTGTCCTTATCACACATGGTACATTGATTCTGCATATTGGCATTTTACCATATTTTACCTGTAACGTCCAGTCGTAAGACAATTATACTTGCGCCTTTTCAGCTTCTTTTCCACCGCGCAAACCAATATTCGGGCCTTTTCAGCTTCTTTTCCACTGCGCAAGCCAATATTCGGGCTCTTTCATTATCTATAGGTAATAAACTTGTTGCCGCTTTCTTCAAACAATTCTCTGGCCTCATCCGTCCGTATCCTGCGGATGGTTCCTGTACCCGGGTCCATGATTCCCACCTGGGTCTCATTAAAGCCTATGAGAAGCACCGCCTCGTCCTCTTCCAAAAGAGCCAGCACAGGGATATCCCTGTTCACATAATACAGCACCGCATCCAGACTGCATCCCATGAGATCCAGTGCAACCGCATCCTGCAGATTGTCTTCCAGTATCTGAAGAACCTTTTCTCCCCTGTCCAGCAGGTACTGGGAATTTCTGGTGACGCCCTCGTACGCCAGCATAGAGTCAAGACAAACCGCCAGACTGCTCCGCTCCTCCGTAGCCGCCTCTTCTTTGATGGCTATAATCTGGTTTTTGGCCAGTCTGTTGCCTTTCATCCAGATACGGGAGCCGCCTTCCTCCACCACTGTGCCGGAAACGGAATAGGCCAGCTCCACTGCGTCAGCAGGAGACTCCAGGATACCGTTTACCCCATAAGGACCATACACATAATATCTGTAGGGACCGTCTGAAGGCAGAGAGAGGATTCTTCCGCCCTCATATACCACTTCTTTCGGAGTCAGTACCATCAGCGTCTTCAGGTCAATATTCTTTCTGGTCTGTATTTCGACATAACGCTGGTATTTTTCCACGTCAACCCATGTGAGGATATTTTTATTTACTTCTGTCTTCTTGCTATCCATAATGTGGTCCTGCTGGATCTCCTCATACTGACCCGTTTCCGAAAGCCTTACCCTGTCCAGCGTAATCTGATTCTCCTCCACACTGCA
>CAMWWF010000454.1 GCA_947177885.1 uncultured Lachnospiraceae bacterium | reverse complement strand
GGCTCGGACATGTGTATAAGCGACAGGCTGAAAAGAAATCAGCCGAAACAGGAGTCTCGGAAGAAGGGCGGACAGAGTGCTGTCAAAAGAATGATTCCCACGCTGGTTCTGCTTTTGGTGATTGCCGCTATTGTCTTCGCGGTAAGCAAGGGGGGACATGTTGGAAGTGTGACGGCAGACAGCGGAAGACAGGAACAGAATGACAGGATGCCGGATGCGGGTGGCAGTATACAAAGCGCAGACAATGGAATACTGGATGCAAATGGCAGAATGCAAAATGCAGATAATGGAACCCCGGATGCAGACATCGAAGCACAGAAAACAGACAATGAAACGCAGACTGCGGCAGGTGCAGACACTGGAACACTGGCTGCGGAGACAGTAGATCTGAGTCCGGGCACTTCGGTGGAGCTTGGAACTTATGGGGGAGAACCCATTGTCTGGCGTGTACTTCGTGTTTCGGAGGATGAAGCGCAGTTGATCCTGGTGTCGGATAAGATCCTGACCATGAAGGCGTTTGACGCGGCGGAAAGCGGCAAATACAATTCCAACGGTGATAAAGACTATTGGATGACTGAGATTGAGGATGAACTGCTGGAACAGTATGTGAGAGGCTCCAATCTGTGGTGCGATTCCAATATAAGGACATGGCTGAACAGTGAGAAGGAAAATGTGGTATATCAGGATCAGGCTCCCACAGCTGCCGCCATGTCTGAGAAAAAGAACGGCTACAGCAATGAGGCGGGCTTTCTGCATGGCTTTACCGAAGAGGAGCGGGCTGTTCTCAGGGAAATGAGTATATTTACCATCGGAAATATACTGATGGATTCCGTGGGAACCGAGACGGATGACAGGGTGTTCCTGCTGTCGCAGGAGGAGCTGGAATGGTTTGGGGAGGCGGATATCAGTATCTATGCCGCACCCACGGAAAACGCTGTGGAGCAGGATCAGACTGGCTGGTATGAGGGATATTCCCTGTCGCTTGGGGTGGCGGAATATCCATGGCTGTTGAGAGATCCGGCGGAGGGTTCCACCAGCAGATGCAGGGCTGTGGGCAATGGTAACGGCTGTCATGCCGGGGAAATTCCCCTTGATATACTGGATCAGATCGAGGCGGGAGTGGAAGGCTTTGGCATCCGTCCCGCAATCTGTGTGGACAGGCAGGCGCTGGCAGAGCTGATTGTGGAGATGATTATATGAAAACTGTAAAGAGAAAATCGATTGGCACCCATTTTTCCATGTGCGTTCAACCGGCTTTTATCATCGGTACAAATAACAAAGACGGAACATATAATTTTGCACCGATCACATGGGTCAGCATTACCTGTGAAAGGGATAACGATTATTTGTTGACGATCAGCATGGCAGGCACGAAAAGAACAAAACAGAATGTGATCAGGACAGGGAATTTGAGCGTGAATCTTGTCAGTACAGATATGCTTGAGCTTATGGACTATTTTGGCACACACCGCGCGAAAGACGGAAAAAAGGATGGGATTTCATACACTGTCTCCAGAGGAGAGGTGCTGGATGTTCCTGTTCTGGATGCAAGCCGGTGGGTGTATGAATGTGAAGTGGCTCAATCTGTGGAAACAGGAGATTCCACTACTTTTTTCTGCCGGATCAGAAATGTGCAGATAGATGAGAACTTAGAGTGTGAGGATATTTTTGATGTTAATCTTACAAAACTGGAGCCTGTCATTTATTCCGGTATGTATCACAGTATCGGAAAACTGCTTGGGAAAATAGGAGACTTTGCGCAGTAGGCAGGGGTAGAGTAGAGCGTGTTTGCGAAATAATTTTTAATAGTGCGTACAAATAACAGATGATTGCAGAATCGAAAGCATATAAATTAAAAAATTTGGAGAGGAACCATGGCTGATCTGATCATAATATGCGGTCCCCAGGCTGTGGGGAAAATGACGGTTGCGGAAAGTGTAAGAGATAAAGTAAAATATAATCTGATGACGAACCATGACAGTATCGAGGTGTCCGACAGGATATTTGGCTTTGACACACCTGCTCAAAGGGAGTTTAACGCTGCTTTCCGGGAGAAGGTATTTGAAACAGCGGTGAAGCATGACGTGGATATGATCTTTACTTATGTATGCGCGTTTGAGATGGCGGAAGAGAAAGAATATCTGACCGGATTGTCCGATCTGTTTACTTCCAACGGAGGCAATTTCTATTTTGTTGAGCTCAGTGCCGATATGGAAACAAGGCTTAAGAGGAATGAAACACCGCACCGGATGGAGAGGAAAGCTTCCAAGAAGGACATTGTATGGAGCAGATCCAATCTTCTGTGTTCCGCACAGAAGCATAAACTGAATTCGGAACCGGATGAAATCTGGTTCGAAAACCATTTCAAAATTGATAATTCCAATCTGGAACCGGATGAAGTTGCAGACAGGATCATCGAACAATTCAACCTTGTTGCAAGAGAAAAGGAAGAAAAAAATACCGGTATGGAATGTAAACTTCTATAAATATATCATACATCAAATGAAAGAACAGAGAGGAAGAAATTATGGCAGAGATCAGACCTTTTTCCGCCTTTCGTCCGGCTCCCGGACTGGAGGCAAAAATTGCGGCATTGCCCTATGATGTTTATAACCGGCAGGAGGCCTGTGAAGTGGTGGCGGCGAATCCCGAATCTTTCCTGGCCATTGACAGGGCGGAGACGGGCTTCGGATCGGAGGTGGACACCTACGCCCCGGAGGTTTATGAGAGGGCGGCAAAGCTGCTTC
>CAMWWF010000453.1 GCA_947177885.1 uncultured Lachnospiraceae bacterium | reverse complement strand
GGCCCTGCTCTCCCATTTTCTGATAAGTTTCTGCCAGAACTCTGAAAGCGTCATATTTGATCGTATCATCCTTTGTTCCTTCGATAAGCGAATGGCATAATGTAATCACTTCTTCGCTGCGCTCCGGCACCGGTATGGAATAGATCAGACAATTCAGCAAAATTTCATTGCCCGGATACTTTTTCAGTCCTTCCCTTAATATTTCCTCGCACCTGGCGTCATCCACTCCCCTGTAGGGATAGGACTCATCCGCAATTTCCTGCACCCTCTTTTCTGTCTCATAACGATTGTAATCAAACAATTCGTCTATAGATACCCCAAAAAAAGAAGCTATGGCAGGTATCAGTGTGATATCCGGCATTGAGGCTCCGCTCTCCCATTTACTTACCGCCTGAAAAGACAGCCCCAGAAATTGCGCCAGCACATCCTGAGAAATATTTTTCTGTCTCCGCAGTTCCCTGATTCTGTTCCCTATGTTAAGTTCCATTTTTACACCTCCGTATGCGCTTCAGCGCATATACCAATCAAACTTACACCTCTCTGTGTGTTCCTCATGTCATTTTTAAATGTGTCATTTGAACCGGTTCTGCTTTATCATACCCCATATCCCTGTTCTTTTACAATAACGCGGTCTTAGAGAATAATTCAACCATTATTTGAAAACAAAGCAGGAAAACGAAAAGCCGAAGCGGACACAATAAACAGTCTTGACATGATATACCAACATGTTATCATATGTATATAACACGTTAATTCTTGAGCAACTCCGGAGTATTCTGCCTCCGGGTCAGGAGGTATTATGAACAAAAGCAATCAGCCCAATATCCTGCTTATCATGACGGATCAGATGAGGGGAGACTGCATGGGAATCGCAGGACATCCCGATGTGAAAACGCCCTATCTGGACCACCTTGCCGCCGGCGGAAGGCGTTACACAAATGCCTATACGGCCTGCCCCAGCTGCATACCGGCCAGATGTGCCCTGCACACCGGTCTGAAGCAGGAAAACCATGGCCGTGTAGGCTATCAGGACAGAATTGCCTGGAACTATCCTGTCACCATGGCCGGCGAGCTTGCCAAAGCCGGATATTATACGCAGTGTGTGGGAAAAATGCATGTACATCCTCTGCGCAATCTTATGGGCTTCCACCATGTGGAGCTGCATGACGGATATCTGCACGCTTATCGGAATGCGTCGGTTCCTTATGGGGAAAATCAGCGGATTGCAGACGATTATTTCTACTGGCTGAAGACACAGCTGTCCATTGACCGGGATGTGACGGACTGCGGCCTGGAATGCAATTCCTTTACCGCACGTCCCTGGATGTATGAGGAAAGGCTGCATCCCACCAATTGGGTAACGGACCGCTCCATAGACTTTCTGAGACGAAGGGACCGCTCCATGCCCTTTTTCCTGATGGCCTCCTACTTAAGGCCCCACCCGCCTTTTGACGCACCGGAATGCTTTTTCCAGATGTACAGGGATAAGGAGCTGACCCCTCCTCCCATAGGAGACTGGGCAAACAGGGAAAGACTGCAGCGTATGGGACGGCGGACGGATTCCGACACCGGTTCCTGTGATCCGGAACTGATGCGTCAGGCCCAGATCGGCTATTACGCCTGTATCAGTCATCTGGACAATCAAATCGGACGGCTGCTGGATGCCCTGAGAGATGACAATTCTCATCAGAATACCGTTGTTATATTTACTTCGGATCACGGAGAACTGCTGGGCGATCATTATACCTTCCGAAAGACCCGGCCTTATCAGGGCAGTATCCATATCCCTCTGCTGCTCAGCAATGCGCCGGGCGTTACCCCCGGAAGCGTGTCGGATCAGCTGGCGGAACTGAGAGATATCCTTCCCACTTTGACGGAGCTGGCCGGTACCGCTCCCTCACAGCCTGTGGACGGTCTGTCTCTGCTTCATGATTCGGGCCGGGAATACCTGCATGGTGAACACAGCGGCGGAGACCTGGGCAATCAGTACATTGTGACTAAGACGGATAAATATTGTTGGTTTATGCAGTCAGGACGGGAACAGTATTTCCGTCTGGACAGAGATCCCTTGGAGCTTCATGACGCAGTCGGAGACCCGGATTGCCAGGAGAGAATCCATGCTCTGCGGCAGATCCTGATACAAGAGCTCAACGGCAGAGAAGAAGGTTATTCGGACGGTACCCGCCTGATTCCCGGCAGACCTCAGCGAAGCTGCCTTTCCTTCATACTCCCCTGAGCTTACAGGATACTTTTCCTACAGTATAAACGATTTACCCGGCAGGGAAACAAGAACAAAATTTAAGAAACCAAAAGCCTGCATGTGCTTAAGCCGGCACTTGCAGGCTGATTCATTACGGAGGAATCAACCATGTCTCTGCAGGGAGAAACCAGAGAGAAAACAAGAAACAACATTTGCGAGCCGAAACATTACAAAGTGATCATGCATAATGATGATTTCACTCCTATGGAATTCGTGGTGGAAATTCTTATGGATATTTTCCGCAAGGAACTGCCGGAAGCAGAACGTCTGATGATGATGGTGCATAAAAACGGCAGAGCGTCAGTGGGCACTTATGCATATGACATTGCTGTCACAAAAGTGCGGGCCGCTATGGACAGGGCCAAAGAGGAAGGCTTCCCCTTCCGTGTAACGGCAGAGGAGGCTTAAATATGTATGTATCAACTCAAGTGGCAAAAATCATCAGCAGGGCCGGGGAACTGGCTGAAAAGGCCGGCTATGAATATATA
>CAMWWF010000452.1 GCA_947177885.1 uncultured Lachnospiraceae bacterium | reverse complement strand
CCTGAGGGACTGCAGATCGCGCAAAGGCTGAAGGAACGTTACGGGGAGCGGCTGCAGCTCTGGAAATACCGGAGAGAATTCTATGAAAAATATCAGTCGGATGTACGGATCCCGGAGAAAAGCTTACAGAAGCTGAGGCATATTTATCTGCAGGAATTACAGGATATCAGGCAGGCGATGCTTCAACAGAAAAAGGCGGCCTATCAGGAGGCAATGCTGGAGGAATATCTGGGAGGAAGGCAATTGAGCTGCCCGGCGATGGACATGGCAATGATATATCAATGAACACTTTGCGGTAAGAGCTGACTGATCCGTAAGAAAGGACGATGGGGAATGCGTAAACACTACATTGATAACCTGCGTAATATGACTATTCTGCTCCTTTTTCCGGTACATACTTTTATGATCTGGAATGACTTTGGCTCCAAATTCTATATATGGCAGGGGGAAAACAGGCTTTTGAGCACTCTGATCGTGTTGGTGAATCCATGGTTCATGCCCCTGCTGTTCGTGATCGCGGGAATGAGCACAAGGTACGCATTGGAAAAACGTTCCGGGGGGCGGTGTGAAAAAACGGGTTGCGTAAAAGGCGGAATAACTTCATAATAGGTATATGGGTAGTAGCGTGAGTCACAGGAGGATTACACAGAATGACACATAAAGAGAAGGCGGACATGCTGCTTCGGCAGCAGTACCACTGTTCACAGGCTCTGTTCGGGGCTTTTGCCGGGGATTTCGGATTGGACCTGCAGACTGCCTTTAAGATCAGCACCTGTTTCGGCGCGGGTATGAGGCAGGGAGGTGTCTGCGGTTGCATCAGTGCGTCCCTTATGGTTTTGGGAATGGCATTTGGATTTTATGACGCCCGGGACCGTGAGCTGGAAATGTACGGGAATCAGAAGACCCGCGAATTCATGGAGAAATTCCGGGAGCGCATGAATGGGGAGATGACGTGCCGTGATATTCTGGCCCATGATATCGCCACGCCCGAAGGGCTGAAGATCATCAAACAGGCGGGGCTGATCCTGAAAAACTGTCCCCGTCCCATGAATCACAGCATCGACATTCTGGAGGAGATGCTGACGGAATATGCGGCGGAAGAGACGGAAGACGGGAGCGGTGAGGACAAATGGTCTGTTGACAACCTGACGGACGAGGAAGAACTGCAGGTGCTCAGGAAGCAGAGCAATAAGAAACACCGTTTTCACCGGAATGTGGGGGAATTGCTTTTTTCCTCCCGAAAGCCCATTGCGTTCATCCAATTTGATATCCGCAGGTTTAAGATCATCAACGATCTGTACGGCGAGCGCTTCGGCGATGAAGTTCTGTATTTTATCAGAAGCCGGTTGAAAAAAATCTGCAGTGAGCGGCAGTATTTTCTCAATCTGCGCAGCGATGTGTTTTTGATCGTGACGGAATTCGGAACGGAGGAGGAATTGCTGAAATTTGTCCATCTGGTGGACGAAGCGGTCTCTGTCTTTAAAAATGTACAGCTGCAGCTTTCCTATGGCATATATATTGTGGAAGATAAGAACATGGAGCAGCGGCAGATGGAGGATCGTGCGGCTATGGCGAGAAAATCTGCCAAGGAAGATGTCACTTCCAATATTATTTTCTATCAGACACAGTTTAAAGAGCTGCTGTATTCCAGAAAGTTTATTGAGGAGGGCATGCAGTCCGCCATTGACGACCGGCAGTTCAAGATGTATCTGCAGCCAAAGTACAGTATTACAAAGAACAAGATCGTGGGTGCGGAGGCGCTGGTGCGCTGGATCCATCCGGACAGGGGAATGATTTATCCCAATGAGTTTATCCCCGTATTGGAGGAAAACGGCTTTATCCGTCAGGTGGATTACTTTATCTGGGCGGAAGCGGCGAACTTCATTAAACGCTGTGATGAAGTGGGAATTTCCGATTGCCCTGTATCTGTCAATGTATCCAGGATCCATCTTCAGGACGATGCCTGTCAGAAGGTGTTGCGGGAGGTGATCGCGAAAAGCGGTATCCGGAAGGATCTTCTGGAACTGGAGATCACAGAGACGGTCAATGACCAGCAGATCAGCAGAAAGGCGCACGAACTGAAGGGAGACGGTTACCGGCTCCTGATGGATGATTTCGGAAGCGGTTATTCCTCCCTGAACATTTTGCTGGAAACGCCTTTTGACGTGATCAAGCTGGATAAGAAATTTATTGAGAACATGATGCTGTCTGAGCGGGGAATGCTTATATTGGAGCAGGTGGTCACCATGGCTCAGAAGCTGGAGCTGGGACTCCTGGCTGAGGGTGTGGAGACGGCGAACCAGGTGGAGGTGCTGCGCGGGATCGGCTGTGATCTGGTGCAGGGGTATTATTATGCGAAGCCTATGCCGGTGGAGGACTTCTTTGCTCTGCTGAGGGAGGACCGGGGGATATCTGTGTGAGGGATTTCAGACCCGTATTTATTATATCCCCGTTTTAGAAATGAAAAAACTCCGCAGGTTTTCCTGCGGAGTTCGCTTTTGAATTTGTGTAATTTCTCTGCTGGACATCAATCCCGTTTACTGTGCCGCTGTCACGGAAGTAATGTGGGGATTTACGCCCTCATACCAGTACAGGAAGCCTTCCATGTCGATCACATCGCCCACTTTGAGGTTCTTCACCGCCGCATAGACATCTGTGGTGTTGTCGCAGAGATAGGATTCTACGGTAAAGGTATATGTATTGACGTTTAAGGAAACGTTGAAATACAGATCGTCTCCGTCCTCACCGGA
>CAMWWF010000451.1 GCA_947177885.1 uncultured Lachnospiraceae bacterium | reverse complement strand
AGTGCAGATGCACTTCCTTTGTCAAGCAGAAAATTCCTGTTCCTTTCTGTTCCTTTCTTTTTACCGCCGCACTGTAGTGTGCTCCTTCAAAGCAACACACCACTGTCTTTCCAGGCTCTATCAGAAAAATACACTCCCCTTATGCAGTGAAATGATCAGATCTACTCAATATTTCTCGCTGTCCGGGAGACATCAGAAGCTGTGATCTCTCCCATCCAATCTACAATTCCATTATCCTCAAAGAAAGTGATCTCCGGCTGCATTTCACTGTTGTACCCACGAAACAGATACACCTTTCCGTCACAGATATTAAGCCGAAACGCATAACTATGCCCATACTTTTCCATAAAAGACATTTGAATGCTGCTTCCCTGTGTATACTGCTCTCCGTTATTCTCCCGGTACCACTGTCTCAGCATCTCCAGCGTATCCCGGTCGGATACCGGGGTCATTTCGCGGCATAGTTCCAATAGTTCCTTCCTCTCTTCTCCGGTCAGCTCCATTCGCCCCTCCTTCTCCCCGGAATCGGCGTCCCTCCAAAATATTTTAATGAATCCCGGTTCCTCCCTCCACAGGGAAGATACAATCAGGTCGGTATGAGCCCTATAACCTGCCACAATAACCGCAGGCATCAACAACGCTCCCACCAGTACAAGAATTTTTGTTTTCACCGATTTATCACAGAGAGACAATACCACCCCCGCCACTACAGCAAGCATGGGCAAAAATACCATAAGCTGTCCCCACGTGCGAGGTTGGTTCAAATTGGTCATATAGGGATTCGAAAAGTGGAACAGCCACCTGTCAGGCCTATCCGCGTAATGTACCCCTGCGGCATAACAAATGCACACCGCAATCACCCAGAAGATCGTCCAGTCCTTCCTGCCGCGTATCCGGAATTTATTCCAATCTATTTTATGAATCAGATCTCTCATTGCACCGTTCCTCCAATCTCTTCCGCCCTTTCACTGCTGTCCGGTTCCGTCATGATCACATCCGCCTCTTCATATTGCCGGATAATCTGTGCAAATTCCTCAGAGATATGATAAGTCCTTCCCCGTTCCGTCGCCAGATACTGCTTTTCGTAATTGACTCTGCAGACGCAGACACGCATGTAACCAAAATATATTTCCAGAGGCAGTTCCTTCTCATAATCCCTCACCACTTCCGTCTTTTCCAGTTCGCTGTAAAAATACTCTCTCGCCAGCTGTTCTGCCTCTCCTTCGATACCGCTTCCTCTTCCCCGGGAATTATACACAAAAAAATGCGGTTCTCCTTTCAGATCTTCATTGTCCAATATCGCCCTGGCATTGACCAGGTAAGACGCTCCGATGACGAGCAGGATGATCCCGCACCAGACAGCTGCGAACTTTACAAAGCGCTGCATGGTAAAAACCCGTTTATCTCCTGTAAAATAGGCCAATGTTCCATAAATTGCCCCACCGATCAAGACAGTAGTACAGATTTCCGCCATAAAAGTGGCAATGAGACTGTGAGGAAAAAATTCCGTGAAATACCAATACCACTCCTTCTGTCTGTTCGGCATCATCTGTGCCCCGTCAGTGCCAATGACAAAAACATAGATTGCCTCGCTGATCTTATAGGGAATCGCCAGTATCAGTTTTATGGGGAAAAAGCTGACCTGCACATAAGTACGGCTGTATGCCCCCATGACAAACCCCACAATGGTAAATACGGCAATGCGGAGACTTCCTGCCTTAAACTTGGATACCCTTTCCTTCAATTTCCTGTCGTCTCCCTGCCAGACCACCTCAGGAATTTCTATCTTTTTCTGTTCTCTCATCATTTGAAATATCCTTTCTAAAGGCTGATATGCCGTCTCATTCCTCGCCCTAAACTCCCGTCATACAGAAATTCAGGAAGTTCTTTGCAAAACGGGGATAATTAAGACGCTAACCTTCATATATCCTGCGAAATTTTTGGCGTGCCCTGTAGATACGGCTTTTGACCACCTCCGGAGTAAAATCCATGATCCGGCCGATTTCCTCGTAAGAGAGCTCCTGAAAATCCCGCAGCAGTAAAATTGTTCTCTCCTGTTCACTCAGACACATAAGACTCTGACGTATCTTCTCCGCCTTCTCCTTTTTCAAAGCTTCTTCCTCCGGCTGTCCACGGTGTTCATCCGGTATCCGCTCCCATTCCTGCTCCTCCAGAAGGAGGGGCTGTTTCTTTCCCGCATAGCTCAAGAACACATTTCTGGCAATACGAAGCCCCCATGTGCGCACACTTGCCTCCCCTCTGAATTTGTCCAAATGCAGGAACATTCGCAGAAACACCTCCTGGCTTAAATCTTCCGCCAAAATTACATCTTTTGTCATATAGACCAGATACCCATAGACGGAATCCCTGCACTGTTCATAAGCAACCGCAAATTTCATTGTTCCTCTCAATCTGCCGCACGGACGGCATATCCGGATCTGTAACGGTTCAGATCCGGACATTTTCTCTGTCTGTACAAACCGGCTGTTCCAACCCTTCATACTAACAGACTCCTGTAACAGGAAAAAGTTACGGGAAAATAGAAATATTCCCGTAACTCTTATGTGCTGTAACAGAAATTCACATCAAATTATCCTAAATCATATACGGTTTTCATTTACATTAAAACGTAGAACAAAACGGATCATGGTCTCACCGGTCCAAAATATATTGCCGTTTCAACTCCAACAGACTCTGCAACTGCTTTAAAATATAGAAGAGAATAGCTCTCGCCTCAAATTCTTCCCTGTTC
>CAMWWF010000450.1 GCA_947177885.1 uncultured Lachnospiraceae bacterium | reverse complement strand
CTGTTATGGTTCGTCTATGTATCGGCAGTCGTGGCCTTTCTGTTTTTCCGGAATAAAACGGATTACTTCAGGGCATGTGCTTTTCTGTTTACAGGTATGACCGTCTTTCTGATCATATCCACGCTCTTTCCAAACGGCCATGACCTGCGGCTTGCCGCGATGCCCAGGGACAATGTCTTCACCTCCATGGTGGCCGCCCTCTGGAAGACGGATACTCCCACAAATCTGTGGCCCAGCATCCATGTCTATAACTCCATCGGGGCGCACCTTGCCATAATGCACAATGAAACGCTCCGGAACAGAAAGCCTGTTCTCATCGGCTCCGGTATACTGGCGTTCTCCATAATCCTGTCAACCATGTTCATCAAACAGCACTCCGTATTCGACGTGCTCACCGGCATCATCATGGGTGCCGTCATGTATGTACTGGTGTACGGACGCGACTGGATCGCGGCGGCAGGCGCTCAGCGCAACAATAACAAAAAGACACCTCAGGTCGACTGACCTGAGGTTTTCTGTCTTACCGCATATGCGGCCAACTGTCAAGAGTCAACTATGAATATGGAACCGGCAAATCTGTAACATCAGTTAAATTTAAAGATCTTCCGACATACCTTATAGGCATCCACGGAAACTCTCCGTCCTCCCCTGCCGGGCAGGTTCATGGTGCTGCCCATAATACCCCCCCTGAGCCAGTAATAAAGACTTCTGTCCTTTTCTTTCAGATACTGCCAGAGCTCCTTCTTCTTCTCCAGATCCTCCTCCGTGCCTGAACGGATCAGAAGCACCGAAGAGACAGTGGTGATGATCTCCAGATAATTGCGCATATACTGGTACAGCCGTTTCCTTTTTACAAGCTCCTGCTTTTTCTCCACCAGATAATCTATCATGATCTTATTCACCCTGATCTGCTGGTCGATACGGGATATCATGATCTCCTCGTTCACCGACTGGTCTGTCCTTCCAATATAGTAGCGATAAAGGTTGACATCGAGATAATACATATTGCGGACATAGGGCAGGGGTTCAAAGACATAGAGGTTGTCCACGTAAAAGGTATGTTCCGGAAGACGGATCCCGCATTCCTTTAACAGTCTGGTACGGAAAATAACGGAATGCATCAGTATATAGTGCCCCTTTGCAAAATGACGGCAGTCCGTCCATTTAAATATCTTGTCCGCCGGGAGAATACGCCGGTAATGCATGACCTTCTTACGCTTTTCTCCTTCTTTCTCGTAGACAAAGTTACACACCAGCATATCCAGAGTCTCGCTGCCTCCCACGAAATCCCTCAGCGTGTCCAGAACCTGCAGATAAGCTTCCTTTTTCAGCCAGTCGTCGCTGTCCACCACCTTGAAATAGAGACCTGTGGCATTGTCGAGCCCTGTGTTCACCGCAGCGCCGTGACCGCCGTTCTCCTGATGCACCGCTTTCACGATGGAAGGATACTTTTCCGCGTATTCGTCCGCGATCTTCGCCGTATCATCCCTGGTGGAGCCGTCATCCACTATGATGATCTCCACATCCTCCCCGCCTGTCAGCAGGGAATCTATGCACTTTCTCATGTAGCCTTCCGAATTATAGCACGGAATAGCTATGGACAACAATTTCATATTAATATTTTCCTCCTCATCTCACATTCCGGAGCTTGTCCTGAAATACATTCCCCGGTCCGCATATCCCACTGCATGTCCCATAGAAAAGAACTGTTGAACAGTAACAGTGCAGTGGCCAGTCTGAACTGATATGCTGAACAGGCTCCGACTCCCGTCTGCCTGTTTTGCATGCATGCCTCTCATGTAATATATCGTAACTATTCAGAACCAACCTCGAAACCACCACGTGTTTCCCCGGTGTTTGGCTCTCGCCAAATAAATTCATCAGAAAATATGTGATTGACTGCAAGCACTCATCACACATTTCAGCTGAATTTGCCTGGTTCTGAACAGTTACAAAATATCACATATTGTCAGCCCCGTCCTCCCGGGCAGCCAGGTATTTCATATAAGCGCCGAATGCCGACGGTATGGGATATTTTTCCCTGGTGTCCTCCGGATCTATATATACCCAGTCCGCCGACCGCTCTCCCGTCCCTGCCGGTTCCTGCCCGTCCACACGGACCATATATCCCCTCATATGCCATTCCCTGTGGGTAAAAACATGCTTTGCCTCCGGAAGGGGCCGAATCCACAGCGGCTCTATTCCGTTCCCGGCAAGATACAGCGTCACTTCCTCCGCCGTGCAGAAGCCCTCCATGGAGGGGAACTCATACATGCCCGCGAGCAGCCCCTTTCTCGCCCGCTTACGGACTGCCGTGCGGTTCTCATCCCGTATGATGAGAACGGTCTTTTCCTCAATGACGCGTGGCTTTTTCGCCGCCTTTCGGGGATATTCCTGCTCTTCTCCCGCCTGATGCGCCATACAGATCTCCCCCAGGGGACAGCTCACGCACAATGGCGCCCCGTTGGGAATGCAGACGCAGGCCCCTATCTCCATCATGGCCTGATTAAAGTCCCCCGGGCGGTCTGCCGGAATGATCTCTTTTAAATCCTTTTCCACCAAAGCCTTAACTTTCGCGTCACTTATCAGCCGGTCATCCCGCCTGAGTCTGGCTATCACCCGGAGCACATTGCCGTCCACCGCGGGAACCGCTTTTCCGTATGCGATGGAAGCCACCGCTCCCGCCGTATAACTGCCGATCCCTTTCAGCTTCAGGAGTTCTTCGTATTCGGAAGGCATCTCTCCACCATATTCCTCCTGTA
>CAMWWF010000449.1 GCA_947177885.1 uncultured Lachnospiraceae bacterium | reverse complement strand
GTCATAGAGCTTCTTGTTGGTCTGAATATTGGGGATGATCAGCCTGTGCGTATTTTCCAGATGGACAATACTCTGCTCCATCAATTCCTGTTTTCTGATTCTCTCAGCCTGTTCCTCTTCGGTCAGTTCCGGACTGCCTTTTCTTGCCGCGGCCTGTTCTCTGATGCTCTGGGCCAAAGCGTCCAGACCGTCGCCTGAAAATTCTACCAGAACATTTTCACCGTACCTGCCGGAGATCTCCTTCATGACCTTCAGCGCTTCTTCTTTGGTCATGGGATCCATAATTTTATTTCCCTGTTCGTCAGTGGTCTGAAGTTCATATCTGACCAGAGTATCCTTTGGCACAAGGCCGTTCCCACCGGAACCATAGCTTTTTAACGGTTCTGTTCCCTTATAAAACTGACTGTAATCCTGTGTGATGTTCATTGACATGGCGATATCCTCCCTGATTCTGATGTAGTGACCGCACTGGTTCCGCGCAGTTCCCTGGCGCGATTTCATATGGAATCGCATTGGTTTGAGTTGTTGGAGCAGTGCGATGAAAGGCTGAAATCCGTTTCCTGGCCATTTCATAAGTTTGTATAATTTTATCGACACTTCCAAAGGTAAATCTTAGGATATTGTAACGAACGGAAAGTTTTCTGTAATTATATTTTCCATAATGTATGGAAGCGGTCCGGGAAGGTCGAATGCAGGCAGAGGTTCCTGTCTTGCGGCCGAATTTCACATTTTGAAAGCAATCTTCAGATTTTGTACATGGATGTTCATTTTGAAAGCGGACTTCAATTGATCTTCATGTGCCGGGGGATATCGGAATCGTAATTACAATATTGCAACAGATAAAAATAATTTTGTTTCACACTTCTTTTAAATATGGTAAAATAAGTCCATATTCAAGGCAGAACAGCGAGTTGTCCGGAATGGACTCCCGACAGTCACAGGCGGCGGGATCCCCGGACTCGGGAGGACGAGACACAGATATGAAGATGGCGTTGGGAATTGTATTCTTATTGATGATGGCTTTCATGTGCATCTGTATTTATCAGACCCGCAGGATTGAGGGAAGGCTGGCCAAAACGGTGTCCTCCTTTCTGAGTATGGTATTGGCTCTTTTGACCGTAAATGCGGTTTCGGTCCTCTCCACCAGCTATTTCGTGACCAGCATTGCGTTGAATGCATACTGTGTCTGCATTGACTGGACGCTTATCTGCATGCTGTATTATACAAGGGAATATACCCGGATTTTTCGGGGCAGTCATACCGTCAGGAACATGATCTATGGGGCGGCGGTGGCGGATACTCTGATGATGACATGTAATGTGTTTCTGAACTTTCTGTTCCGCGTGGAGGCTGTGTCTGTGGGAGGTGAGATCTTTTACAGGGCGGCGGGGTATCGATGGCCCTTTGCCTTTCATCTCATCGTGGCCTATCTTCTGACATTGTGCAGCGTTGCCGCGCTGGCATTCAAGGCGGTAAAGACTCCCAGATTTTACCGTGTGCAGTATCTTGTGGTATTGGGATTATTCCTGCTGACCTTTGGGGCAAGTATTCTTAACTGGCGGCTCAGGGGCTTTATCGATCCGTCTGTTTTCTTTTATTTTATCATGTCTTCCGCAATCGGTCATTTTTCTCTGTTCTATGTCTCCAGAGAGCTGATAGAACGGACAATGACCTTTGCCATAAACGATATGAGCGAGATGGTGTTCTGCTTTGACCTGTGGGGGAAATGTGTCTTTGTCAATAAGAGAGTCACTGCGGATTTTCAACATCTGGATATCAAAGAAGCGGCAGAGAAGGAATTTAAGCCCTGGTTTGAAAGTCATCAGGAGGTTCTGGAGGACAGCTTTCAGTGGATGGAAAAGAGATCCATTGACAACAGTCCCCGCCATTTGGAAAATGTCTATCACAAACTGAAGGACTCCCGGAATGAGTGTATCGGCTATTTCTTTGTGGTGAAGGACAGGACGGAGGAGATGGCGGCTTTTCAGAAAGAGCATTACCGCATGACTCACGATGAGCTTACAGGACTCTACAACAGGGAATATTTTTATGAGCAGGTGGAAAGTACCGTAAGACAGAATCCGGATAAAAAATATTATCTTATGTGTACCAACATTTCCGGTTTTAAGGTATACAATGAACTGTTCGGCGAGGCCAGCGGTGACGATGTGCTGCTGACACAGGCGGAGCTGCTGCGGAAGACCGCAGGGTTTGCGGAGGTATATGGCCGTCTGTCGGGAGATGAGTTTGGTCTGCTGATCGCGGAGGATAATTTTTCGGAGGACGAGATCGATAAGCATACGCTCACCATGCGGAACGAATTCAGCAATGCCCTTTACCGGATGCACATTTGTGCCGGTGTATACGAGATAAACGACAGAGAGGAATCCGCCGCCCAGATGTGCAATAAGGCGAAGATGGCCATCGATTCGATCAAGGGAGAGTATGATACTTTTTTTGCCTATTTTAACGATCAGCTTCTGGAGAAAACACTATATGAGAGAAGGCTGGTCGGTGAGCTGGAGAAGGCATTGGACGAGGAACAGTTCTGCATTTTCCTGCAGCCACAGGTGAATGCGGGGGGAACGGTGGTTGGAGCGGAGGCGCTGGTCCGCTGGAATCATCCGGAGAAGGGGTGGATCCTGCCGAAGGATTTTGTCTCGGTGTTTGAGAATACGGGATTGCTCTGGAAAGTGGATAAATATGTCTGGGAGGAGGCGGCGAGGCGCCTGAAGGTATGGCAGTCGGCACAAAAGGAGGACTGGCATATTTC
>CAMWWF010000448.1 GCA_947177885.1 uncultured Lachnospiraceae bacterium | reverse complement strand
AGGCCGCGAAGTGGGGCGTGCAGACCGGGGGAATGATTTTTCAAACACGCTCTAATCTAACGCCGTGGAAAATTAAAATATCAGACAGCCTGTATGCCATCACACCTGCGGTATATAGGCTATCTTCCTTTTTATCGTAAACGCCATGTTGACTATTCTGCCGGAATCATGTCAACAATCGCTTACCCAATCCGTTCTGCTTCCGAAAGAAGAAAATTGCTCTGCGTACATTTCCAGTCATACAGGCTCTGATACTTTCCACTCCAGGAAGGCTTTTATTCGGTCTGTTTCTATACTTTAAACCGATATCCCACTCCCCAGATAGTCTCGATATACTGGGGCTTTGCCGTATCCGCCTCTATCTTTTCGCGGATCTTCTTGATATGCACTGTGACCGTGGCAATGTCGCCGATGGAATCCATATCCCAGATTTCGCGGAACAGTTCTTCCTTGGTGTACACATGATTTGGGTTCTCCGCAAGGAATGTCAGCAGATCGAACTCCTTGGTGGTAAAGGTTTTCTCCACACCATCCACATAGACACGGCGCGCCGTCTTATCGATACGGATACCCCGGATTTCCACAATATCATTATGGGGCTTCTGGTTCGTTCCCACCAGTCTCTCATATCTGGCCATATGAGCCTTTACCCTGGCTACCAGTTCGCTGGGGCTGAAAGGTTTCGTCATATAATCGTCCGCGCCCAGGCCCAATCCCCTGATCTTGTCTATATCATCCTTCTTCGCAGACACCATGAGGATCGGAATATTCTTCTCCTCACGGATCTTGCGGCACACTTCAAAGCCGTCGATTCCCGGAAGCATAAGATCGAGGATCACCAGATCATACTCTCCTGCCAGCGCCGCTGCGAGTCCCTCATCTCCACTGTTACAGATATCCACTTCAAAATCGGAAAGCTCCAGATAATCCCTCTCCAGATCCGCAATAGCAACCTCATCCTCAATAATTAATATTTTGCTCATTTTACCTCAACCTTTCCGTCATACTGTCCACAAGTGGCAATCCGCAGAAACAGACTCTGTTCTGTCGGCAGTTCTGAACATCCATGACTATATATTCCGCTTCAACAGCTCGAGTTTACTACAATCCACATGTCAATTGATCTGTATTCGCAACAGTTCAGACATCGCTGAACCGATCACGATAATGCACACAAAATGAGTCAAAAACCCATTTTGGCGCTCGCAGGTCTAGTTCGCGGTAGGGGCTGCCTGAACTGTTTACCTGTATTCAGATTCCGAACCTGCATGAAAGATCGTTTTACTGATAACCCTGTGTGAAAACAACCGGGATCCTTAATCTTCATTCGGCAGTTCAATGTACTTCCTTAACACGCAGTGCATACAGGTTCCTTCTCCTTCCCTGCTGGTCGCCCAGATATATCCTCCATGATCTTCAATGATCTTCTTCACAATGGAGAGACCAATCCCGCTGCCGCCCTGTGCGGAATTGCGGGAAGCGTCGGTTCGGTAGAACCTCTCAAATATCTTGCCTAAATCCTTCTGAGCAATCCCCTTACCATTATCCTCAATTTCAATGCGTATGGAATCCACTTCATCCAAAATACGGATATCAATGGTTCCATTAGGCTTATTCATATATTTTACACTGTTGCTGATGATATTATTGATAACCTTCTTCATCTGTTCGGGATCCGCGATAACGATCGTATCCGGCTGTATCAGATTGGAATAATTCAGCTTGATCCCTCTCTGCTCCAGATCCATTCCCACTTCTTCCAGACAATCCCCAAAGTAATCAGCCACATTGATCCTCCGGAAATTGTAGGGGATACGGTTATTATCGATTCCGGAGTAAACCGTCAGCTCATTGATAAGTCTGTCCATATCATTCGCTTTGTTATAGACCGTCCTGATGTATTTATCCATCTTCTCGGGAGTGTCCGCCACGCCATCCATGATCCCTTCCACATACCCCTTGATGGCAGTGATCGGGGTCTTCAGGTCATGGGAGATATTGCTGATCAGCTCACGATTCTGTTTTTCATGCTCCTGCTTCTCCTCCGTAGACTCCTTTAACCGAAGGCGCATATCCTCGTAATCCCGGTACAGATCCCCAATCTCTCCCTTTGCATCCGCCTGCAAAGTGTACTCAAAGTTTCCTTCCTTAATATTTCGCATGGCAATATTAAGTTCATGGATCGGAGCAAAGACACTCCTGTGTATCCAGCGCGTCAGCATCAGACTGGTGAATACCAGAATGATCAGGATTGCTACGAACATATCCACCAGCAGATGCTTGGAGATCAAAGCATTTGCCTTCGTCACCACAAAAGCGCTGCCCTTACTGCCGGCCGGAAACAGGAAATTCACCTGCTTGACAAATTTATTCAGTTCGTCAAAATAGATTCCCGCGTTCTCAGACAGTTCACTGTCCCCATACTCCGGCAGCTCGGAAAAAATTGCATTTGCAGCCTCCTCGTTATCGGTGTAATACAGTTCTTCCCCTTTCCGGACAATGATATAAGTAGATTTCCTGGCAACATTGGAGCTGACATCCTCCAGGAATTCCGGATCTGCCAGCTTGGAAGGATCCTGCTCCGCCTGCCTGCGCAGAACAAAGTATGCCTTGTCCGTCTTCTCCGCTATCTCCTGCATGTTCTGGGTAACATCCAAATATTCGAGTCCGGCCAGGGGCAGACCTTTCTGCACATTCATGAGATACATTCCAATACCGAAGAAAGCCACGGCAGTCAAAGCCAGGGGCAGTAATACAATTGTAACAAAGGTAATATATAAACG
>CAMWWF010000447.1 GCA_947177885.1 uncultured Lachnospiraceae bacterium | reverse complement strand
CCGACGGATCACCCTGTCCGCCCCGATCTACCTGAGAAGACGGCGCGACTGGGGCGACCGGAGCAACCGGAGCAGACGGGGCGACCGGAGCAACTGGGGCGACCGGAGCAACCGGAGCCGACGGAGTAACCGGTCCAACCGGAGCAACCGGAGCAACAGGCTCTACCGGCCCTACCGGTGTCGCAGGTACGGGAGCGATCATTCCCTTTGCATCGGGGTTGCCGGTCACTCTGACGACGATTGTAGGAGGCCTTGCAGGACTTCCCGCCTTTGTGGGATTTGGAAGCAGTGCACAGGGGCTTACGCTATTGGGTTCCACCATTGATATTACCAATGCCAGCGGAACGCTTTCCAACTTTGCATTCCAGGTTCCGCGTGCCGGTATCATTACCTCGTTCAGTGCGTACTTCAGCACAACGGCGGCGCTTTCCTTAATAGGTTCTACCGTTACGGTAAATGCCCAGATCTACCAGTCTGCAACGCCTAACAATGTATTTTCTCCCATCGCCGGAACGCTGATCAGTCTGACACCGTCACTTACCGGAGTCATATCGATCGGCACGTTGTTAAACGGAGCATTGACAGGGCTCAATATTCCGGTGACAGCGCAGACACGGTTGCTGTTGGTATTTTCAGCAACGGCAAGCGGATTGTCACTGCTCAATACCGTCGCAGGATATGCGAGTGCCGGGTTAAGCATTAATTAGTAAGGTCGGATAAATGAATGGGGGCTGTCCGGGCGGCAGCCCCTGATCCATAAAATATTGGGAGAAGGTAACAGCTCAGTGACCTGCTTTGAACCTTGATAAGGAGTTGACAAAAGAACGCCTGGCCGATCTGTCGGGCTATCCGTTTATCAGTGAGCTTCCCGTTTCTGTGCCGGATCGGATTGCCATTGACGGGGGAGTGTATCTGCTACCTGTCAGTTATTCCATGTATGTCATTCCTTCTGTTTTGGCACCAGTAAGCGCCTGACCCGGCCGGGAAACGAGGAGAAGCTGAAGGAAGCTGTACGCTGAAAAGATTAACCAACCCGTTCACTATACGGACTGAAATGGTCATATAATATCAAATTTGTGCTACTTTTTTTAAAAAAAGTAGCATTTTTTTATTCCCGGGGAAGCGATATAATATGAAGGAATGTATATCATTCTCAGTGAAGATGAATGACAGGAGCTGTAAAGAACAAAAAACTCTGTAAAGAAGATGCGCTGACAGCCTGATTATGGAAAGACGGACAGAGGTAAATTATGTGTTGGTTTCGTCTGTTGGAGGATATGGCGGAAGAACAGATGATGCAGATTGTAGAGAGGCATCCGTAAAGAGGTACACAGGAGAACGGTATGGAAGGAAGAAAAGCAAAAAAGAGAGATATAAGGGAAGCGGAATGAAATGAAAAAAGTATAGAAAAAAGATGAAAAAGGAGCTGGGAAGAAAATGTATTGTGAACAGGATAGAGAATGGCTGGAAGAAGCTATTCAAAAAGTAAAAGAAAAGATGGAATGGGTCAGTGAAAAGTCAAAATACAAGATTCCCTATACCACGGTTAACGGAACCCATGATGACAGGAGCGGTGCCGATGAAAGCTTTTCTGCGGATTACGGTATTTATTGGTGGACTAACGGTTTCTGGGGCGGCATGATGTGGATGCTGTATCACGAGACCGGTGGGGAGCGTTATGCGGAAATTGCCAGGTTTTCAGAAGAAAAAATGGATTTTTGTCTGCAGGATTTCTATGGTCTGCATCATGATGTGGGATTTATGTATCTTCCCACTGCGGTAGCGGACTATAAGCTGACAGGCAATCCTGAATCCCGCAGAAGAGCGCTGCACGCGGCTAATCTGCTGGCCGGTCGGTTTAATCCTGTTGGTAAGTTTATCAGAGCCTGGAATGATATGGAGGATGCGGCGGATGACAGAAGAGGCTGGGCCATTATCGACTGTCTGCTGAATATTCCGTTGCTGTACTGGGCCAGTGAGGAGACAAAGGATCCCCGTTTCAAGCATATTGCCATGATGCATGCGGATACTGTGATGGAAAGCTTTGTGAGACCTGACGGTTCAGTACGCCACATTGTGGAATTTAACCCGGAAACTGGAGAAATGGTACAGGAGCACGGCGGGCAGGGCTATGGAAAGGGCTCAGCCTGGACAAGAGGGCAGGCATGGGGATTATATGGATTCCTGATGAGTTATTTACACACCGGAAAACAGGAATATCTGGATACTTCAAAGAGGATTTCCCATTATTATATTGCCAATATTCCGGAAGACGGACTGATCCCGGTAGACTTCAGGCAGCCGGCTGATTCCTGCCGGCACGATGATCTGGCGGCAGCAATCGCAGCCTGCGGTCTGTTGGAGCTGTCAAAGGTGGCAGGTGAGCATGAAAGGAATATGTATTACCATGCAGCTGCCAGGCTGCTGAAGGCGTTATATGAGAATCACTGTGACTTTACAGAAAAGAGTGACTGTATTTTGCAGAAATGCACCGGTGCATATCATGACAAGGCGCATGAGTATCCGATCATTTACGGTGATTTTTTCTTTATGGAAGCACTGTTCAAGTTAAAGGGGAATGATATTTTCATATGGTAGAACAATGCCTGGACGGACCGGATATTTGGGGACGGAAAGGTGCGGGGAATACGACTGTATTATTTGTAAAGAGCTTGTTTATAGGACAGACCAGAAGAAAAGGCGGGAAGCTGTGTACAGACTTATTATTGCAGATGACGAGAAACGAATCAGACAGGGACTGAAAAATATTGTTGATTGGGAAAGAC
>CAMWWF010000446.1 GCA_947177885.1 uncultured Lachnospiraceae bacterium | reverse complement strand
AATAACAGGAGGATATACACATGGCAGTTGTGGAAGAATTGCTCCGCAGCGAAGAGAGCGGTGCGATCAGTTTTGGCAATCACAAATTACCCCGGAAGGCGAAAGTGGAGGATTACAGGCATGCGGGTGACCTGCTGAAGGTCAAGACCTACAATGAGATCACAAAGCTTGAGAAGAATGGGATGTTCCTTTACGAGTCAGTGCCCGGTACCAGTGTGCTTGACTTTGTGGAGAAGGAAGACGGCGTGGAGTTTGTGGTGGAAGGTGACGAGGATGCGCAGATCACCATCGGACTCAATGATGATACGGAGTATGAGGTGTTTGTGGGAGGTAAGAGTACCGGAACCATGAAGACCGGACTGGGCGGTAAGCTTTCGCTCAGTGTGGAGCTGGGAGCTGTGGGCGAGGTGCCTGTAAGGGTTGTGCGTGTGTGAAAACAGCCATATTTAAGAATAGGAATTTTCGATAAACAGTACGAAATATACTGCATAACGCTGAATGCTGCCTGACGTGATCATGCGATGAAACCGGCCGGCGTTATGCAGTCTGGTTTCACGGCAAGTGAAATCGTTAAGTAGTATAAATTGTGTGACGGTGTCAGGCTGTCTGTGTTATAACAGGCTCTCGGAATCCCTTTTTGCCCGGTTCCGCGAGCCTGTTTTTATGGGACGGATTCCAGTCTGCTCATTTATGGCATGAAAGATTTTTTTTGGGTCATTTGGAATTGTCCCAAATGTGGCAGGAAATCAAGCGCGAATGATATGGAAGATGTGGTGGAATGGATATACAGGAGAAAAGGCAAAATGAAACAAGGTTATCTGGCAGGTAGTCTGAGCTTGATACTGATATTGTTGTCGGGATGCGCCGCATCGGAACCGGGGATACATGTAAGACTATCGCCAAATATCTGGATCCCGGAATCCGGCTGATGGAACTTCCCGGTAATCTGGAAGAAGACTATGACCGGGGGATAGAGGTGACTGTGAAAGCAGACCCTAAGAAAGGCGTTTATATCGCATATTGTGCTGAATTTGACGAGGAGATTGAATTTAGTGCCAGAAGAGAAGTGGACGGCCAGATGGATCAGACAGGTGGAAACTGCAGGGGCTATTCTGTACTGAAGAATTTCCAGCCGCACACGGCCAAAAGCCTGATCCTCAGGATTAGCTGTTTCGCGGAGAAATTCTAAGTCCCACACCGAGTAACTTTCGTACATAATAAATCCTCCATGTAAAGTCATTAATTTCGGGTATCACTGCTTACGTGGGGGAGCATTGGAATGATAAAACCGTTAACTGGATTTGTGACGCTCAACCAAGCGTTTAGTATTGGGTCAACGCTTCATATGTTCTAATATATATTCTTTTTTGATATACTGCGGTCACAAACATATCAAAGGAGATTTATTGTATGGATCAGAAAAGAATAGGTGCCTTTATTTCACAGTGCAGAAAAGAAAAAAATCTGACGCAAATGCAGATTGCCGAACTGTTGGGAATTACCAATCAGGCAGTTTCCAAATGGGAAAATGGAAGAGGAATGCCGGATGTGTCGCTTTTACAGCCTTTGTGCGATGCCCTGGGTATTAGTTTGAATGAGCTTTTTTCGGGAGAGCATATATCAGCGGAGGAATACAAAGGAAAAGCGGAAGAAAATATTTCCAAACTTTTTAAAGAAAAGCAAATTGCTAATCATAAGCCTGTAAAATACCTGTTTTCCATATGTGCCAATGCCGCTTTGCTTGTAGCAGTGATTGAATTAGCTGTTGGTCTTGTCGGGAATGTTTTTAATCCGGCTATATTGAAACCCATATTGATCAATGTTTCTGTATGGCTGATATTGTTTCTGGCTTCAATGAGTAAGCTGGCATATGACAGGAAAAAATTGAAAGATCTGAAGCATTCAGGTGTTTGTATAGATTCCGAAATAGAGGACATGATCCCGGCAGCCTGGATCAGAGTAGGCAACTACACCAGTTGCAGAATTGTCTGTCGGTTTATTTATGATGGTAAGGAATACAAAGCAGTAAGTAACTATTATGTTTTGACACCATTTAAGCGAAAAGAAGATTTATATGCGAATGTTTATATCGACAAAGATGATCCTGCCAGATACAGTGTAGAGCTTTTTCAGGCAGGCCGATGATCCGGACTTGTTTTGAGATCATATACAATGATAAAGTGCTTTCTGTTTCGTCACAGACGGGAAGGATAACAGGAGAATTTGATAAGGAACACAACTGATATGGGAGAGATTTTATGGCAAAGGGTAAGACATCATCCGTATTTTTCTGTCAGAATTGCGGATATGAATCATCTAAGTGGATGGGGCAGTGTCCGGGCTGCAGGGAGTGGAACTCTTTTGTGGAGGAAACAGTGGCAAAGACGCCCCACATGGGAGTGGCGTCCGTCCCGTCGGGAAGGCGGGGGCAGAAAAACGCTCCCAGCGTTTTATCGGAGATTAAAATCCGGGAAGAGGATAAGTTGTCCACCGGTATGGGAGAACTGGACCGGGTTCTGGGAGGAGGGATCGTGCAGGGGTCGCTGACGCTGGTGGGAGGGGATCCGGGTATCGGCAAATCCACGCTGCTGCTTCAGGTATGCAGGAATCTGTCCTCCCACGGGCATAAGATCCTGTACATATCCGGTGAGGAATCGCTGGCACAGATCAAGATGCGGGCGGACAGGATCGGAGAGTTTACCGGCAATATGCTGCTTCTGTGCGAGACAAATCTGGACGAGATCGCGGAGGTGATCCGCCAGAACAAACCTGAGGCGGTGGTCATTGACTCTATCCAGACC
>CAMWWF010000445.1 GCA_947177885.1 uncultured Lachnospiraceae bacterium | reverse complement strand
GCTCCGTGTTCATTACCTTGGCATCGATCACCAGATTGTAAACCTTCTCACTGGTGGCCAGGATCGTACCCCTGGAATCCACAATATCACCCCTTCTGTAAGGAATGGTGGTGGAATCATATCTCTGTTGGGACAGGATCTGCTTCTGATACTGTGTCCCGTTTTCCTTGGCTATCAGAACCAGTCTCACACTTAAACTGGCAAAAGCCAGCAGTACAAAGGCAAACAGTACCACCAGCTTCTTCTGCATTTTAATGGAAAATTTGGTCTTATCCTTATTATTTTTCACACTAACCTCCATGCTTCCGCTCTGCGGAATCCCAGATCCGGATGCGAAATGCCCTGCTTTCAGGCGAATTTATCCGCCCCGCACTCCCTCGGTGTGAGACCCGGAACCGCTTCTCACCCTGAACCGCTAATTTGTGCCTTCCGTTATCTTGCGCATGTAGTCAGTTCTCTCGCTGTCATAATTATAGATCTGACCATCCTGTGCATACACCATTCCCAGTTCCCCGATGGCGATCCGCTTTACTTCCTCCAGATCGATACTGCTCAGGACCCGGTTGTAAGCCTCATCATTGGCAAGCCGTAAACTGCTGAGTTCACTCACCTTCGACGCGTTTACCTTTGTCAGATTGGTCAGTTCCGCCTGTAACTGTACATAATTTACCAGGATCAGACCTGCCGCGATCAGTGCTGCCGCCAGAAACATTACATATCCCATACTCATATGGTGTGCCTTCTCACGATTCCTGCGCACTTCATTCTGCACCGGCCTTTTCGGCGGCTCCTGCAGCTGACGCTGAAACTCTAATTTACGTGCTGTATTTCCATATGTATACCCGCTGCGGCTTCCGCCGGCAGATACACCTGTTCTCTGTCCGTAGGAACCTCTTCTGTTACGAATACTAGTCTGTCCCATGTTGCCATCCTGCTTTCTGTTTTGTTGCTCCCAGGCGATATTTCAGCCCAGCACGTCTTCATTTCTTCTCGTAACTGTTCGGAGCCAACCTCGAAAACACAATATGTTTCACACTGAACAGTCTTATCCTGCCTCAAACACCCGAAGCTTCGCACTTTTGGAGCGGCTGTTCTCCGCCAGCTCCCTTTCTCCCGGTATAATTGGTTTTCTTGTTACCACTCTTCCCTTCGATACTTTCCCGCACACACAGACCGGAAATTCCGGCGGACAAGTGCACGGGTTTTCGTTTTTCTTAAAAGTAGTTTTTACGATCCTGTCTTCCAGAGAGTGAAAGGTAATGATACAAAGCCTTCCTCCCGGATTCAGCATCTCAATAAATTCATCCAGCGAATCCCTCAGAACCTCCAGTTCCCTGTTGCATTCAATCCTGACAGCCTGAAAGGTCTGTTTAGAGGGATGTCCGTCCTTCCTCATCCTGGCAGGTATTGCCGCCCTGATGATCTCGTTCAGTTCAAAAGTTGTCCCGACAGGTTTCTCCGCCCTGGCCGCCACAATGTGTTTCGCAATATTCCTGGCAAAACGATCCTCGCCGTAATCCCGAATGATCCGATACAGCTCGCTCTCAGAATATCCGTTGATGATATCTGCTGCCGTGGTCCTCTGCCTGCGGTCCATGCGCATATCCAGAGGTGCGTCGAAGCGATAGGAAAATCCTCTTTCGGATTCATCCAGCTGATGGGACGAAACTCCCAGGTCAAGAACGATCCCGTCCACTTTTGTAACTCCCCGCTCTGCCAATGCGGTTTTCATATTACAGTAATTGTTTCTCAAAATAGTGACTCTGTCCCCAAAAGGCTCCAGCCGCTTCCCGGCCGCTTCCACAGCCGCATCGTCCTGATCTATCCCGTAAAGGTGTCCGGTGGTAAGCTGCCTGCACACTTCAAAGGCATGTCCTCCTCCTCCCAGAGTACCGTCGACATAGATGCCTCCGGGCTGTACATGCAGTTGCCCGATGGTCTCCGCAAGAAGCACGGAATAATGATTGAATTCCATACCGAAGTCTCCTTTTCTCGTTTGAACATTCCCGGCGCATCGTCCGCTGACTGATCCGGGCTTCATCTGCCCCGAAAAGAACCGACAAGTTTTCTCTAAATAGTCAATCCCAGATTGATCATTCCCTCGGAAATCTTGTTGATGTCCACCTGTTCGCTGTTCTCATTCCACTTCTCGAGACTCCAGATTTCGATACGTCCGCCCATTCCGGCGAGAACCACATCCTTTTCCAGTCCTGCGAAATCTCTCAGATCCTGCGGCATCAGGATGCGCCCCTGCTTGTCCACAGTGACATACTGGGCGCCTGACAGGAAAAATCTTGCAAACTGCCTTGCCTCCTGGTTGATCAGCGGCAGTGATGCCAGCTTTTCTTCAAAGACTTTCCAATCATCATTCGCGTACACAAACAGGCAGCCATCCATCCCCTTGGAAACCACAAATTCGTCTCCCAAAATCTCCCGGTACTTTGACGGAATGCTCAACCTGCCTTTCGGATCAATTGTATGATTGTATCTGCCCATGAACATAGCAATCACCACCAGTCAAAAGCGGGGTCGTCACAGGACGGCAAATTGCCATATGGTACTTTATCCCACTTTTTGGGTTTTTATGCCATCTTCATCCCACTTCATGATTGATTTTAATATATTACCGTTTTTTTTACAACCCTTAATTTTTCGCAAAGCCCTCCGGAAAACGTCCCATGTGTTATTTTTAGGACACTATTTGAATCAAAACCACAAGATGTGGTATAAATCCAACTTGCCTTTTTCCATATCTATTTCTGAAAATTTTTTTCTTAATTTTATGATCCCGATAGTCATAACAT
>CAMWWF010000444.1 GCA_947177885.1 uncultured Lachnospiraceae bacterium | reverse complement strand
TTATGGAAATAACGAATATGCATATGGAAGCTGGGTTACAGATAAAGGAGCACAGAATATTTACTGAGTTGCTCCGGTCAGTGGTTCTTCGACGCAGGAAGATGGTACATCGACAGATACGTTTACGAAGAAGATACTTAATTTCTGCCTTAAGCTCCCGGATGGAATAAGAAATGCTCTTACAGGTGACGGATATAATTTTTCACTTGATGGGATCATACTGGGACGATTGGCAGTAGGAGGATCTGGGAATAGCGTAAATTATACTGGTTTTGACATGTCAGACGGAAATTTATACGGAGCTGTGGGAGCCGTGATCTATAAGACACTCAGGGCGGTCGTGCTTGGCGGTATGCTCCTGATGTATATGTATATGCTGGCGACGCATGTGTTTAAAAGCGGAGAGAAGAGCAGAGCGGAACTGAAGGAATCCCTGATGCGGCTGGTGATCATGTTCCTGCTGATCTATATCATGCCGCAGCTTGTCGATATTGTAATTTATCTTCGTGATTTTGTCCTGAATCTTGTTTATAGGGGAATGACAACATCAGGGATGGTGGATGCCAATAATATGGGGACCAATGCCGAACTGATCACAGTATACCGTGACATGGCATATTCAGAGAGCGGATTTGGGTTTTTTACATTCCTGCTGTACCTTGGTGTCTGCATAGGATGTATTTTTTTCTTGTGGGAATATATGAAGATAGCGATTATACAGATGATGTTGTTTGCCATTTATCCTGTCGTCGCGCTTTTGTCAGTCCATAATAAAAAACTGTTCAGCGATTGGTGGGGGATGTTCTTTTCAAATTGTTTGATTCCGGTTATGGATTATTCTCTGCTATTGATTCCTGTATTTATCGGGGAAGCGATGGGTGAGGTACATCCGATGCTCTCTGCGATTATGCAGGTGGCAATAATAGCACAGACGGTACCTGCAAGGAATGCCATGTTGAGAATTTTTTCTAATGCCACCGGGATTGCCGCAGGTGGAGGATTTGGCGGCCTTGGTATGCTTGGTATGATGGCCATGGCGGCGCTCAGGAGAAAGGCATTCAATGGCAGCACTGAGGGAGGCCAGGGGCTGGCCGATGGAGATCCATCTAATGCCGATCTCGCACAGGATATGTCCGAGAATTTTCAAAGAGAATTTCCAAGTATTCCAGATTATGTCCGGAATGAGGGAGATGCCCAGGATACGGGTATAGGTATAGCAGATACAGCTTCAGATCAGGCAGATATCATGAGCGCTTCTGATGAGTCGGTCCGTGATCTGGTAGCCGATGGCACGGAGGAGGGTATACACCATATTGGGGATGATGCGGAAGAAGAACATACAGAGGAAATGATTCCATCGATTGATACATCTGATGATGTATTTGAATCTGAGAGGGATGGGATACGGGATGCAGAAGAAGCACTCAATACCCTTCCAGACGGAGCTTTCAATGATGGAACTTACAATAATGATGTAGAGCAGATCACAGAGAACGAACTGCCTCTGGAGCCGGTGGGAACAGATCGGACGCTCGGAACGGAGCCGCCTTTAGGTTCATTAACTGAACAGACATCTGAAAATACACAAAGTACCAATCTTGATCATATTATGCCGCATCAATCTCCGGTTTTGGATCAAACTGAAAATAGTTTAGCAGGAAAAGGAAAAGAACCCCAAGCAGTTCCCCAAAAGGTGAATGGTGGTATGCCTGTATATCAGCAGGAGGCAGGTCGTGCTGATATAAGTGGGTCACAGAATACCTACGATGAGCCAAAATCATTACATAGATTCAATACACTGAGGGTAGCTAACCTGGAGCGTTTGGATAGAGCTAATCAGCAGGCAGAAGGCCTGCAAAATAAAATGAATTCGCTAAACGAGGCACATAAAAAGAATGAGATGGCTTATTCTGATCGCCGCGCAGAGTACGAGGAGGCAAAAATTGAATATAACAGCGCGAAAATGAATTATGAAACGGCCAGCAAGGAGCACGGTTTCGGTTCTAATGAAGCGCAGGAAGCAAAGGTACAGTATCAGTCTGTCGAAAATGAGATGCATGAAAAACAAAAGCGTGTGGAGGAAGCAAGAAAGAATGTACGGGAATCCCAAGCTGAAGTGGATAAACAGAAGACGGTTATAGAAGCAAATCGGAAAGAAATAAAAAAGGCGGAAGTGCAGGAAGAAAAATTTGCTAATACAGCTGGGCAATATGGTATGAGGGACACCAAATATACGACCGCTGCAGATTTTACGCGGCAAAGAAAGATAGATGAGATTAAGCGTACTCATGCAAATTATAAGAATTTTAATTCCAGTGGATTTAAGAATAGCCTATCACCGGAGGAAAAGGCTGCTTTCAGCCGTGAACAGCAGCTTCACGAACGGCACAAGAAAGTGAGTAAGGCAGTCGCTGTAGCAGGAACATTGGCAGGAGGTGCGGCAGGAACTGTTATCGGATCATTTGGAGGAGATAAGGGGATGAAAGCAGGAGCCATGATGGGTGGAGTTGCAGGAGGCAGTACTGCAGCCGGGGCAGCACGCTTGGCAGAGACTGGAATAGAAGCTGCGAGGGCTGCGGTACAGACAGCGGATGATGGGAAGATAAATAGAAAAAATAGCAGTGCAAAAAAGTCGGAACAGAGAGTGCAGAAGAGTTCTGGAGGTGTAAGGAGGACAAAAGCAGAACAGACAGGATCAAGAGGCGGAAATAACAGTAGAATGAAGCCGGGAGAAATGCTTGACCGGAGGGCAGAGAAAGCAGCAGAAAAAGATCAGGAGATTAGTAAGTTGTTATAGGCGTGTGGGG
>CAMWWF010000443.1 GCA_947177885.1 uncultured Lachnospiraceae bacterium | reverse complement strand
CTGCTGTAGCGTATCATATTGATACTCCCTTCTTTGATGGATGGGTGCCGTAATCGGCATCCAGTTACCGTTTCCAGAAAATGGAATTGACAGTATTTTGCATATGCCAAATATTTTACATGGAAAATAATGTCAGAAATAACGGAAACTGTGATCAGTTTATCATGGTTTTAGGAAACTTTCAATGCTTTGTCTGAAAAATTGATTTTCCAAAGGTCCTGATGTTTCCCCGCTCCGTGAAAAGGAATGCCCTGTCCGGCGTACGCCTGATAGCCTTGAAAGATATATGCCTGCCGGGCAGGTATGTTCATGATACTCCTTATCTTGAAAAAGTATCGATTTTATTCGATGAAATTAACAATTATCAGTTGATTATTCAGTATAAAAGAATTATACTGATAGCACAATAGGAAAGGGGGACTACAACGTTATGATAAAACGCAAGATGTATATGAGCCGGATCCGTCCGTTTATCGGGAAGGAACTGATCAAGGTGATAACCGGTATTCGCCGTGCCGGAAAGTCGGTTATGCTGGAGCTGATCAAAGAGGAGCTGCTTGCTTCCGGTGTCAGCAGGAGCCGGTTCATTTCCATTAATTTTGAGGATATGCGCTATGCGCACCTGTTGAATGCGGTCACTTTACACGCAGAGATTTTGAGACAGGCCGAGGGACTGGACGGAAAAGTATATCTTTTTTTCGATGAGATTCAGGAAGTGACCAACTGGGAAAAATGTATTAATTCCTTTCGGGTTGCGCTGGACTGCGATATCTATATTACCGGATCGAATGCGAAGCTGCTTTCGGGAGAACTGGCAACCTGTCTCGGCGGCCGCTATGTGGAGTTTGTGATTTATCCATTCTCCTTTGGCGAGTTTCTGGAACTGTATCGGACAGTGGATGCTTCTGCGTCTGTGCAGCAGTGTTTCCAGAAGTTTCTTCTGACGGGAGGTATGCCTTATCTGGTGAATCTCCAGTATGAGGATGCGCCCTCCAGGCAATATCTCACAGACCTTTTTAATTCCATTCAGCTCAAGGACGTTGTAAAGCGAAACAAAATTCGGGACGTGGACCTGCTGGAACGCATCATTGCCTATGTTATGGCAAATGTGGGTACGACCTTCTCCGCCACATCCCTTGTAAAATTCTTCCGAAATGAGCATAGAACGGTTGCCACAGATACGATTCTTAACTATATCAGGTATTGCTGCGACGCATACTTTTTCTATCAGGTCAGGCGTGAAGATTTGCAGGGCAAACAGATTCTTGCTTCCAACGAGAAATATTACATTGCCGATCATGGCATTCGTGAAGCGGTCTATGGCGGCAATATGCGGGATATCAGTCTGACTCTTGAAAACATCGTTCACATGGAACTGTTGCGGCGTGGTTATACGGCCACTGTCGGCAGGATGGGAGAAAAGGAGATTGATTTTGTTTGTAGCAGGCGCGGCGAAAAGCTTTATGTTCAGGTTGCCTATCTTTTGGCCGACGAAAACACCGTCAGGCGTGAGTTTGATGTCTACAATGCAGTAAAGGACAACTTCCCCAAGTATGTTGTTACGATGGATGAGATTGATATGAGCAGAAACGGGATTAAGCATCATAACATCCGGGACTTTTTGACGGCTTCCGAATGGAACTGACAGCAGCTGTTAATTAAGAGCCGGAGCGCATTTTCTTTCCGCCGGTTCCTCAGCTCGCCGGTTGCCGATTTGACTTTGATGGGGTAACTTTGCTATAATAGACAGAATAAAGGAGGCTGACAAATGAATTACAGTAAGAAAGGCACCTCCAGAAAGCAGAAGGCACTGAAATCCAATAAAGCCAGGATGGGCAAAAAGGTATGTGTCGTCTTTCTGAAAACACTGCTGGTATTGATTCTTGCAGTTGGTGTTGCAGGGCTGTGCGGCGGAATCGGCATTGTAAAAGGAGTCATTGAAAATGCGCCCGATATTACAAGCGCCAGTGTGCTGCCAAGAGGCTACAAGTCAACGGTGTATGATGCAGAAGGAAATAAAACTGCGGAGCTGGTTGCGGAAGGAACCAACCGGACTTATGTAAAGATAGAAAATATTCCAAAGCATGTACAGCAGGCGTTTATAGCCATTGAGGATGAACGTTTCTATGAACATAACGGGATCGATTTCAAAGGAATTCTCCGGGCAGGAGCAACCTATGTGGCGAGCGGTTTCCATGAGACCCAGGGAGGCAGTACGATTACGCAGCAGCTTTTGAAGAACAACGTATTTGACTTTATGTCAGAGAATGGAATGGTAGACAAGATCGAAAGAAAGCTGCAGGAACAGTATCTGGCGGTGAAGCTCGAAGAGGTCATGACCAAGGACGAGATTCTGGAGAGCTATCTGAATACGATCAATCTGGGACAGAATTCTCTTGGAGTACAGGCGGCATCCAACCGGTATTTCGGGAAAAATGTCAGTGAACTTACTCTGTCTGAGGCTGCAGTGCTGGCGGCGATTACCAAAAGCCCGAATGCGCTGAATCCAATCACGCATCCGGAGGAGAATGCTGCCAGAAGAACCTACGTGCTCAAGTATATGCTGGATCAGGGATATATCTCTCAGAGCAGATACGAGGAGGCAATGGAAGATGATGTATATTCCCGGATCAGGGAATATAATGCGGAAACAGAGACATCCAGTACGATCTATTCCTATTTTGATGATGAAGTGATCGATCAGGTGCGGAAGGATCTGGTGGAAAAGGCCGGATATTCAGAGACCCAGGCGTTCAATGCGCTGTACGGCAGCGGACTGAAGATCTATACCAGTCTCTTATAGACATCTCCGAGCCCA
>CAMWWF010000442.1 GCA_947177885.1 uncultured Lachnospiraceae bacterium | reverse complement strand
TTGTTGGCAAGCAGTTCCAGAATCCTTGCATCCGATCCCTTCCCAACCGCCACCGTGGACAGCGTCACATTCTGCCCCTTATATCCCTCTATAATGTCATTGTAATTGCTGCTCTCCCCCTGTCCGTCCGTCAGAAGGATCACATGACGGATGCTGACATCGCATTCCGCCACTCCGCTCAGCGCCGCCCACAGCGCAGGTTTTATGGTGGTTCCGCCGCCCTCCGCAATGGTCTCGATCTGCGCCTTGATGGTTTCCTTGTCGGAAGCCTGAACAGGCTCCACCACCCAGCTGAAGGTATCGTCAAAAGTGACTACCCCCACATAATCCTCGCTGCGCATCTGATCCACAGCCGTCTCCGCGGCGGTGATCGCCAGATCCAGACTGGTAGCTCCAGTTCCCGTGCTCGCTCCCATACTTCCGGAATGATCGATCACCATGATCATAGCCGTTTTGGGGACTTCGTCCACGCCCCGCAGCTCCATATCCACCGGAAGCACCGTTTCCAGCACCGTCTCCCGGTAACCGCCCAGCGCATAACTGTCCTCGCCGCCCAGGCAGACAAGTCCGCATCCGTAATCCTTCACATAAGTCTCTATATTTTCCAGAAAACCCCCGGGCAGATCCGACAGGTACACATTCTCCAACAGAATACTTTTATATACCAGAAGCTCCTCCAGGGAATCCGGTGCGTTGATGGCGGACACCACACTATAATTGCTTCCCGCATTGCGGAGTACATTTTCATACTGGCTGCTGTCCTCCCTTAAACCGGACACCAGAAGAACCTTCGGCACGGCATCCACCACCGAGTAGGCATGATAGCTGTCATTCTCCTCACAGGTATCCCCGGCCGCAGCGACTCTGACCTCAAAGCTCTCCACACTTTCCCCTGTGACCTGCTGCTGAAACCGAAACTGATTCGTACCCCGGTTCAAATGCACATCATAGCCTTCCGTCTGAATACTGCCCATCCAGATCTGTATCTGGGCATCGGTCTCATAATTGCTCTCCACCGTCACGGTCATGGAATAGGAATCTCCCTGATACAGATAACTGGGCAGTTCCACATTTTCCACATAGGCGTCCTGCCCCTGCTCCGCCTCATAGACCAGGGCCAGAAGCTCCACCTGCCGCGCCGTCAGTGCGGACGCCGTGTTGGCAAGGCTGCCTTTCGTCTCCTTACCGTCCGTTAAAATGACCACCCGTCCCGCTCCGTCTGCCGGGATCATGGCAAGCGCCCTTGACATGGCATCTTCAAAATTGGTTGCCATCTTATCCGGCAGGGACATGATCTGCGAGAAATGATCCTCCCGGGTCAAAAACTGCTCCACAAAAGAATTTTTCCCGAAGGTGACAATGCCGTACTGGTTATTCCCGGGCATTTCCCCGATCATATCATCCAGATACGCTTCCATAGCCGACAGATTCTGCGCATTGCTGTTGGATATATCCACCAGAAATACCGTGGTGTTGGCCCCATTGCGCTTATTGACAGAGAACCCGAATAATGCCAGCAGAATCAGGAGCGCACCCACCGCCCGCACTGCAAGATAGAACTTACCCCTGTAGCGCATCTGCCGCACATATAAGATCCATTCCACTGCCATAAGCAGCAGGATGATCACCAGAAGCACATTGCGAAGCTGCCTTTTCACAAGCTGGCTGCCGTCAGCCGCCCGGTCAGCGGTTCCCTCCGCCACAACCCGTCCGTCCGACTCTGTCCCCACGGCAAAGCGCACCACATAGGACTCCGTAGTATCACCGGCAGTCACATCGTACAGCCCCGCCTTCTTTGTCTCCGCCGCCAGGGTGCTCACATCGAAATCGGCCTGGGGATGGAACATCACCGTCTCCCCCGCCTCGTAAACAGAATCCGCCAGAAGCGAGGTATCGCCCAGGAAACGAATGGCATTGGCTATGAATACCGGGAACTCCGCCTTTAAAGGAAAATCCGATTCGCGGATATCAAATCCCACCACCACTTCCTTTATGCCGTCATGCTCACCGTAATAACCGACACACTGCTCTCCCGCCCACAGAAATCCGGTTCCCCACGAGGGAATCTCATACACATTGGTCTCATTGACGCCGATCTGAAAAGACGTCAGCCCCGCCGTCAGATCACAGTTCGTCACCGAGAGCATCACCTTCTCCGCGGTGCCGGTTGTATTCCTTTCATCGTGGAAGATCAGATTGTCCCCCTCTTCCGAAAAGCTGCTCCCGGCTCCCGCATCATAGATGCGGACCGTGCGGGATTCCTCCGAAATCGCGCTGCCGCTGTTCACCCTGGTCAGGCTCATCCCTGTGGCCGCCTGATATGCCTTCTCGATATAAGTGTTTCCGTTTCCCACAAGCACCGCGTCCGGCCGGCTTGCCCGGGTGGGAACGGCATAAGCCACGTTATCTTCCGCAAGGGAATCCACCCCGCCCGCTCCGTCAAACCGCACGGAACCGATCTCACTGCGCAGCGCCTCACCCTGCCACTCAAAGGAGTCAAAGTAGCACAGCGTTGTCTCCCCCGCCGAAAGAGTCAGCTGCCTGATCTCCAACAGCTTACTGCCCTCATACAGGCTGACCTCCATGGATGCCTCCGCGTCACTGTAATTGGTGATTCCGGAAGCGCAGGTGATGACAGGACGGCCTGTGTCAGAATGTTCGGCTCCTGACGCTTCCGTGCCGGGAATCTCCGTCTCCCCAGACATTGCCTCTGATCCTTCCCGCCCCGCAGCGTCACCTGCGCCATCCGTCTCCCGCTCCACATAGGAAAGAAAATTGTTGGACACATTGTCCACCGCGCCGCCCATGATTCTCACCTGGGCA
>CAMWWF010000441.1 GCA_947177885.1 uncultured Lachnospiraceae bacterium | reverse complement strand
GAGCTCACCAGCTATGCGGCAAAAAACAGCGTGAATATGATTCCGCTGACTCTGGAATCACTTGAAAACGGGGATGCGGCTTCTCCGGTTCTGATCGTGGGGAAGCTGGAGGAGGAGCAGATTCGGAGGATACAGGAGGATTATCTCAGAATTATTTCCTTTGAGAATTATCCGGATCATGATGATTTTATTCAGATATATTTTGACCATTTCAAAATTGGCATCAATGCGGCCAGGGTTTTAGCTGGCTATGGACATAAAAAGGTGATTCATATCACCGGGCCGGACCGGTACGCTTCGGCGCTTTACCGGAAGAACGGATTCATCCGGGGTGCGAGAAAAAGCGGAATCGGGTATGAGGTGCTGGAGAGCAAGATGAATTTCAGGGGAGGCGGAGCGCTTGCGGATCAGGTTGGCGCTCTGGTGACGGGGCGGAAATTCACGGCGGTCTTTGCGGCTAATGACTGGATGGCCATAGGATTGATCCAGGGGCTTCGGGCAAAGGGAATCGACGTTCCCGGACAGGTTTCTGTGCTCAGCGTGGATAATATTCCTCTGGCGAGCCAGTTCTCTCCCGCACTCACCACCTATTCGCTGGATGCGAACATTATGATAGCGGAATGCTTTTCTCTTATGGAGGAAACGGAAAGAGAAATGCAGACGCACCTGAGTGACCGAAAAATCTGCAGAAGGATTATCCTGCAGCCGGTTCTGATCACCCGCGATACCTTAAGAAGAATCGACCTTTCCGGAGATCCGGACAATCATTGATGTGAAAGCGGGACGCAAATACTGAAATCGTGGGAGTGCCCCGAAGAACGGACAGAAAATTTTTTTGGAAAGAAAGGAGATACTATGAAGCGCAAAAAATTGATGGCATTGTTGCTGACGGCATGCATGATTATGGGAGCGGCTGGCTGTGGCGGAGGAGCCCCGGCAGCGCCGCCTGCGGCGGATGGCGGTACAGCGTCTGTAAAGACAGAGGATACCAAGACGGATAACGATACCGCACAGGCATCTGGGAAAGAGACTTCCGCAGGTGACAATCTCACCAGAGGCGGCGTGGGAGACGGCCAGTATAAGGAATCTCCGCTGGTACACGAGCAGGTGGAAAAGGGTGAGCTTCCGCCCATCGAGGAACGTCTTCCCAAGGAGCCGGCAGTGGTGGAGGTGGATGAGATCGGTGTTTATGGCGGAACCTATGCGGGTGCGGCGTTTGGCCCTACCAGCGGGCAGGTGGACACGGAGTGCCTTCGCTATCAGTCGATACTGACCATAGAGAAGGATCTGAAAACCTTTAAGCCCAACTTGATTCAGGCTTATGAGATCAATGATGACTCCACGGAATTCACCCTTCACCTGAGAGAGGGAATGAAGTGGTCCAACGGCGATCCCTTTACTACGGCGGACTGGATGTTCTGGTATGAAGACATTCTGTTAAACACGGACGTGAATGCGGCGGTAGATGCGGCCTTCTGCAGCAACGGAATTCCCATGGTTTACGAAGCGCTGGATGATTATACGCTGGTAATCAAATTTGAGGAGCCCAATCCCGCTTTTGAGATCACCATGGCCCGCTATTCCACGGGGCTTATCCGCAATTTCTTTGCACCGAAGGAATATCTGCAGCAATGGCACATTACATACAATCCGGATGCGGACAAGCTGGCGAAGGAGGAGGGATACGAATCCTGGATCCTGTGCTTCAAGGATCATCTGGATAATTCTCAGGCACAGAAGGACTGCGAGGCTCCCGACGTGTATCCCTGGGTGCTGGATCGGATCGACACCAACGGAAACAAGTTCTTTGCCCGAAATCCCTACTATCATGTAGTGGATCAGGAAGGAAATCAGCTTCCTTATATTGACGAGCAGGAAGCCATGATCGTGCAGGACAAGGACGTGCGTAACTTAAAGCTGATCAGCGGCGAGCTCCATGCGGCGGGCGAGAACCCTCTGCCGGTTGCGGATTACACCATGCTGAAGGAAAATGAGGCGGCAGGCGATTATCAGGTATTTCTGTTTGCCAATACCAGAGGCTCTGACTGTGCGTTTACCTTTAATATTACGGATCAGAATCCTGACCTGAGAGAGGTCTTTGCCAATGTGAAATTCCGCCAGGCTATGAGCCATGCCCTGGACCGCAACACCATCAATGAGACTCTTTATTATGGTAAGGGTGATGTGAGACAGGCGACAGCCTCCACGGACACATCCTTTATGAAGGAAGAGTTTGAGACCGCTTTTCTGGAATATGATGTAGATAAGGCCAATGCGCTGCTGGATGAGTGCGGATATGAGTGGAATTCCGCACATACGGTAAGGATTATGCCAAACGGGCAGGAATTTAATATTATTCTGGAGACAATCGAGGAGTTTGCTCCCATGTCGGAGATGGCCTGCGAGTACTGGAATGCGGTGGGAGTGAAGGTTACCTTAAAGCAGGTGGAGCGTTCCTACTATCTTGAAAGGGGAAAGAATAACGAACGCGACATGCAGGCGTTTACCCTGGACAGTGTGGGTGAGTTCAACCTGAGAGGTGCGGCGTTCAGCCGTCTGCGCCCCGGAAATGCATACGACGACCTGGAATTCATGAGAGCCTACAAGGATTACTGGGACAGCAACGGAACCAAGGGCGAGCAGCCTCCGGCGGATATTCAGCAGCTTTATGAGGACTGCCTGAGATTCGGAACTCTGTCTAATACGGATCCGGAATATGCATCCCTTGGAGAGAGCATTCTGCAGAGGATCAGTGACCAGTGCTGGTTCATCGGTGTATCCGTCTCTCCCCGTCTGGTGATTATCAGCAACCGTCTGGGCAATACCC
>CAMWWF010000440.1 GCA_947177885.1 uncultured Lachnospiraceae bacterium | reverse complement strand
ACCTGGGAGAGACCATGGGCAATATTATTGCCAAATCCTATGTGCTGATGCAGGAGGTGAAGCCGGACGCACTGCTGATCCTGGGAGATACGAATTCCGCACTGGCGGCAATCTCGGCAAAGCGCCTGAAGGTGCCGATTTTTCACATGGAGGCAGGAAACCGCTGCTTTGATGAGAATCTTCCGGAAGAAACCAACCGCAGGATTGTGGACCATATATCGGATGTGAATTTACCCTACACGGAGCATGCCAGGAGATATTTGATTGCGGAGGGAATTCGGAAGGAACATATTTACGTGACGGGTTCACCCATGCGGGAGGTGATTCTGGCGCACCGGGAGGAGATTGAGCGCAGCAGGGTATTGGAACGGCTTGCGCTGCAAAAGAAGAAATACATTGTGCTCTCCGCCCACAGAGAGGAAAATATCGACAATGAGCGGCACTTTGAAAGCCTGATGAACGCCGTAAACGCCATGGCGGAGACATATCAGATGCCGGTGATCTACTCGCTCCATCCCAGGAGTGCGAAATTTGTGGAGGAGCGAAAATTTGTATTCCATCCGCTGGTTCGAAAGATGCCGCCTTTTAATTTTACGGATTACAGTGCATTGATGAAGGATGCATATTGTGTGGTGTCCGACAGCGGCACCATGCCGGAGGAGGCGGCGGTGAGCCATTTCCCTGCCGTGTGCATCAGGACTTCCACGGAACGCCCGGAGGCGTTGGACAAGGGTTGCTTTGTGATCGGCGGAATCACGGAGGAGACGCTCCTGCAGTCGGTGGAAATGGCGGTGAAGATGGAAGAGGCGGGGGAACGGGGAGAGAAGGTTCCCGATTATGAGGGGGCGGATGTGTCCGCCACAGTAATCCGGCTGATTCAGAGCTACACGAGAATCATAGACGACAGGGTCTGGAGGAAATAGGCGATGGGGATATTTACAGGTAAGACACTGATGATTACCGGGGGAACGGGTTCCTTCGGCAACGCGGTGCTGGATCGTTTCCTGGATACGGATATCAGGGAAATCCGCGTTTTCTCAAGGGATGAGAAAAAGCAGGATGATATGCGCAGAAAATACAATAACTCCAAGATTAAATTTTATATCGGGAATGTGCGGGATATGCGGAGCGTGCAGGACGCCATGCGCGGGGTGGACTATGTGTTCAGCGCCGCGGCGCTGAAACAGGTGCCGTCCTGTGAGTTCTTTCCCATGGAAGCCGTACAGACCAATGTGGTGGGAACGGACAATGTGCTCTCTGCCGCCATTCAGGAGGGCGTGCAGAAGGTGATCTGCCTGTCCACGGACAAGGCGGCTTACCCTGTCAATGCCATGGGCATCAGCAAAGCGATGATGGAGAGAGTCTTTGTGGCGAAGTCCCGGACCACGGACCGGACGATAATCTGCGGTACCAGGTACGGAAACGTTATGTGTTCCAGGGGATCCGTCATCCCGCTGTTCATCGAGCAGATAAAATCCGGCAGACAGATCACGGTGACGAATCCGGATATGACACGTTTTCTCATGAGCCTGGACGAGGCGGTGGATCTGGTGATGTTTGCCTTCGAGAACGGGGAGCCGGGGGATATTATGGTGCAGAAGGCGCCGGCCTGCACGATTGGCACATTGGCGAAGGCGGTTCAGGGGCTGTTCCATGACAAGAATGAGATTCACTATATCGGAATCCGGCACGGGGAGAAAATGTATGAAACGCTTCTCACAAAGGAAGAATGCCTGCATGCCTGTGATATGGGAAATTTCTATCGTGTCCCTGCGGACAACAGGGATCTGAATTATGAGCAGTATTATGAAAAGGGACACACGGAGAAGGCGAAGATAACAGAGTTTACTTCGGACAATGCGCAGAGGCTGAATGTGGAACAGGTAAAAGAAAAGCTCTTGTCCCTGAAGTATGTCCGGGAGGAATTGGAGAGCATGTGAAAAAAGTGGCTCTGGGGAAATTGCCATAAGTCAAACACGGCATTTGACACATTGCCGCGGGAATCGATATGGGAGGCGGAATGTACTTAAGCGGAGAGGAACTGAGAGCGGTTCAGCAGGTGGAACTGGAAATGCTGGTGGAGATAGACCGCATTTGCAGAAAAAATGGAATACCATATACCCTGGACAGCGGTACACTGTTGGGGGCTGTTCGCCACAGAGGATTTATTCCGTGGGATGACGATGCGGATGTTGTGATGACGAGAGATGCGTATGAGCGTTTCTTTGAGGCGTGCAGAACGGAGCTGGACAGGGAGCGTTTCTTTTTGCAGGATTACAGAAACGAGAAGGAGTATCGCTGGGGTTACCCCAAGATGAGACGGAATAATTCCCTGCTGATTCGGGAAGACCAGACTATGCTGCCATGGCATCAGGGAATCTTTGTGGATATCTTTGTCTATGACAATGTGCCGGACAATTGGGCGGCGCGCAGACTGCATCTGTTTTTCTGCTATCTGGTTCGAAAGGTGCAGTATGCGGTGGTTGGAAGGGAAACTGCCACAAATATTCTGCTGCGAAAGTGGTATGGAATATTGGCAAGGATTCCCCGTGATACTCTATTCCGCAAGCTTGAGAGCGTGTACCGGAGATGCAACAGACACCGGACAGAGCTGATGCGGCATATGACATACCCGTACAGAAAAAAGTGCAGGTATGGGCTGCCGAGCAGATGCTTTGACGAACAGATTGAAATGGAACTGGAAGGGCATCGCTTCCTGGCCAGCAAAGAATATGATACCTATTTGACTATTTTGTATGACGACTACATGATTCCACCGCCGGAGGAAGAGAGAAATCATACACACACACACACACACACACACACACA
>CAMWWF010000439.1 GCA_947177885.1 uncultured Lachnospiraceae bacterium | reverse complement strand
TCTTTCAGAATATGGGCGATAGCGGTTTCCAGTTCCGGTTCGCTAAAGGTTTTGTAATCCAGGGTAGGGATATTTTTCGTGCCGTCCGGAACCATTTTCTTCGGCTCTCTCTGATAATCTCTGACACATTCCTTTGCATAGCCTATCACGCAGGCTCTTTTCTGGCACCGAATACATGCGGATTCGCTTTTACAGCAATTGTTCAGATCGTTTGATACGAGTTCGGCATTTAATCCTTTCTTATGTGCTTCTGCCATATTGTTACCTCCATTCGACTGTTGTTTGCAGCGCTTTTTAATCTTATTGTAACTATTCAGAACCAACCTCGAAAACACTGCGTGTTTCCTCGGTGTTTGGCTCTCGCCAAATAAATTCATCTGAAGATATGTGATCGAATGCAAGCATTCATCACACATTTCAGCTGAATTTACCTGGTTCTGAACAGTTACATCATATTTTTATCTTATCTGGGAAGAGAAACTGTGTTGTCAGGCACATGCATTTACAAGCTTGCTTTGTAGTACTTTTGTATCAATTGTCTGCCTGTATGGGATAGGATACTATAGAAAGTCATGTGTGTCAATCCGGTAATGCATGAGAAAAGCTATAAATAAAAAATGCGAAAATGCCTTGAAAACTTGCGCAATCTTCCCGGTCATCTTATAATGATAGAGAATGGCGATGATATCTGCAGAACGCCTAGAACGTGTTTGAAAAATGCTTTCCCCGGGGGGGGGCGTCACGCTTTGTGGGATGCAAGCCCCAATTTGGGAGGCGTAGTGGGGCTACGGTGACCAAATTGGGGCGCAGCAGGGAATCGAATTTGAACTGCACGGATGAAATACCTTGTAAGGAGCAGCATGAATGAAGATAAACGAGAAATTAGTCAAGCCGATACATGAGGCTAAATATCTGAATGTGGAGAATTCGGGCAGATATCGTTCCATTGCACGTTTGTTTTACATGAATTATGAAAAGCTGAAATACTGGATGTATCAGGAGGAGGTCTATGCGGAGCTGACAGAGGATGCATATTTTGACGGCTATACCATGGAGCAGTGCCAGCAGGATCTGGAAACGCTGACAGAGTGGGGAAACCTTGCGACGATCCAGGATACTCGGCGGGTATCCACCATAGAAGAATTCAAAAACAAGAAATTCCGTTACCAGCTTACGGAGACCACCGTTGAGATCGAGCGCATGGTGATCCGGCTGGAGAATCTGTTCATTGAGGGGGCGTCTCTGGAACCTACACTTTTGGAGAGACTTCGTTTTTCCCTGGGTAAGATGGAAGAGATGCCCGGGAATGACATGGAAAAAATTTACGGCTGGTGGAGTGATCTGAATAGTGATTTTATCCGCCTGAACCAGAACTATCAGGATTACATGAGGGAACTGAACAGCGTAAAAGCGGAAGAGATGATGAAGACCACGGCTTTTCTGGTGTTTAAGGATCGTTTGACGGAATATCTCCGGACCTTTGTGAAAAGTCTCCAGGTGAATGTGACTGCCATTGAGCAGACATTAAAAAGAGTGCGGCCGGAAACGCTGCAACATGTGCTGGATCAGGTGACAGCCTATGAGATGTCCATTCCCCGGATCGAGGTGGAGGTGGACGAAGCGCAGATTTATGAGAGAATGAAGGGACGCTGGGAGAATATCCGAAAGTGGTTTGCGGGAGACGGCGGGACGGAATCGGAGGCCATGAAAGTCTTTGACACCACCAACGAGGTGATCCGGAAGATCACACGGTATGCAAATCGTCTCAGTGAGCAGAATAACAGCGGGGCAAACCGTCGGGAGGAGTACCGGAAGCTGGCTGTAATGTTTGCCAGGTGTAAGGATATCGGTGATGCCCATAAACTGTCCGCGGTGGTGTTCGGAGTGGAAAAACCGCTGCATTTAAAGGGCGACTTCCCGCGGCAGACGGAGAGCATTAACAGCGGCGTATTCGAGGAAGAGCCACAGGAGATCCTGATCCAGCCCAGAGTACGCAACTACAGGGAAAAATCAAAGCGGTCGGAAATGCGTGACCGCACCAGGGAAAAAGAAGCGGTGCGCCAGGCAATGCTTGAGCGGCTGGAGGAAGAGAGGCGTCTTCTGAAAAGCTATATTGTCAATGACCGTCTGGAATTCGCCTCTCTCCCGGAGATCGAACCGCAGGTCAGAGATATATTTCTCACCTGGCTGTCCAGGGGATTGGAGAATAAATCTCATCGGGCGAAGACGGAGGACGGGCAGGTGTTTTCCATTCTGCTGGAGGACGCGGACAGAACCTGTGTGCTGAAGTGCACGGATGGCACCTTCCGAATGCCAGCGTATACGATCGTGTTTGAATGAGTGTGGATGTATGGCTGTGTCCGGATCAGTATTCGGTATGGCGGTATGATATGTGGTGCCGATACATCGCAGGAAGGAAGCTTCGCATGGAACACCTTTCCGAAAGGGGAGAAAGGAAAAAACGGAAATGAACACATTAGAGGTGCTGCTGAGCAGACGCTGGATCCTGAAAGCCAGGGACAAGGAACTGTACTATCAGGTAAAGGACGAGCTCGGTGAAGTGAAAAGGTTTCTCATGGAGAAAATGGGGTATCAGGTTATAGTGAACCCGCATCTGGTCAAAGTGGAAAAGGTTCCGGCCAGGGCGGAGCGCTGGATGGGGATCCGGGAATTCACGGAACCTCTGGAGTATGCCTTTTTCTGCCTGATCCTGATGTTTTTGGAAAACAAGGAGGCGGAGGAGCAGTTTGTCCTGTCAGAGCTCACGGAGTATGTCCAGGGGCAGTATCAGGAAGAACAGATCGACTGGACGGTATACCGCTACCGGCGGCATCTGATC
>CAMWWF010000438.1 GCA_947177885.1 uncultured Lachnospiraceae bacterium | reverse complement strand
CATTAAGGGTGTGGGCTGGCAGGTGATTGAGGGAATTGTGGAGGAGCGCAGTAAGAGGGGACTGTTTAAAAATCTGGGGGACCTTATCACCCGTATTGCGGAACAGGATGTAAACAAACGCATCTTGGAGAATATGATCAAGGCAGGAGCGCTGGACAGTCTTGGAGGAACCAGGCAGCAGTACATGACGGTTTACGGACAGATGATGGATCGGATTGTGAAGGACAGAAAGAGCAATCTGGCTGGGCAGCTATCGCTTTTTGATATTGCCGAAGACTCTCAGAAAGAAGCGTTTGAGATCAGAATGCCCGATGTGGGGGAATATCCCAAGGAGATGCTGCTTGCGTTTGAAAAGGAAGTGCTTGGCATTTACTTAAGCGGTCATCCTCTGGAAGCCTATCAAAAAATATGGCAGAAGTTTATCACAAACACCACAAATGATTTTGTTTTGGACGAGGAGACAGGAAATACAAAAGTGGAGGATCAGCTGACAGCTGTTGTGGGCGGTATGATCGCAGATAAAACCGTGAAGTATACCAGAAACGATAAGGTGATGGCGTTCCTGAATCTGGAAGATCTGGTGGGAAATGTGGAGATTGTAGTCTTTCCGGGACAATACGAAAAATATGGGACCCTTCTGACGGAAGAGTCAAAAATATTTATTAAAGGGCGGGTATCCGTGGAGGACGAGAAGGATGGCAAGCTGATCTGTGAGCAGATCATCAGCTTTGACCAGGCGGCGCAGATTGGCGAGGGAAGATTGTTTTCCAATCGTGCCTATGGAGACGGCTACGGAGGCGGCAGGTCAAATAGACAGAGTGATACAAGCAAAAGAGGCTCCGTTGCCTCCGGAAACAGGGACAGGATTGACGGGGCCGGGCGGAACCAGGGCGAAACGCCAAAGGGCCTGGCCGGACAGAGTACAAAGGTTCCGGACGGGCTATGGATACAGTTTCCCAGCAAGGCGGATTACGAAGAAAGGGAGCAGGAGCTTCTTGCCGCCATTGCGGATTCCGACGGAAATGACGACGTGGTAATATATCTGAGAGATACGAAAGCTTTTATGCCGCTGCCTCCAAACCGCCGGGTACATGCAGGCGAGAACCTGAGGCAGAAGCTGGGAGATCGGTTTGGCCAGGAAAATGTAAAAATTCGCCTCACATCTATTGAAAACAAGTAGAAAATGGATTAAAATGGGACATGATTTCAGAAGCGGGGGCGCAGAAGCAAGGAAAGGTACTCAATGCCTATAATCGGGAACAGAAATAATATAAACAGTAGTGTTGGGACGTAACTGGAATAGGAGGACATAATCATGGCAGATGAGATAAAAACAATCGCGGTTTTGACAAGCGGCGGAGACGCGCCGGGAATGAATGCGGCCATTCGGGCGGTAGCGCGTACCGCTATCTTCAGAGGACTTAAGGTAAAGGGAATTAAGAAGGGTTATAACGGATTGCTGAATGAGGACATTATCGATATGGAGCCCAGGCATGTGTCTGATATCATTCAAAGAGGCGGTACTGTTCTTGGAACGGCCAGATGTATGGAATTTACCAAGCTTGAGTATCAACAAAAAGGAGCGGATATCTGCAGGAAGCATGGCATTGACGGCATTGTGGTAATCGGTGGGGACGGTTCCTATCGGGGAGCCCAGGCACTTGCCAGGCTGGGCATTAATACGGTTGGAGTTCCGGGAACTATTGATTTGGATATCGCATGCACGGAATATACCATAGGCTTTGACACCGCCGTCAATACGGCTATGCAGGCCATTGACAAGGTAAAGGATACTTCTTCTTCCCATGAGCGCTGCAGCATTATTGAGGTAATGGGGCGCCATGCGGGCTATATTGCTCTTTGGTGCGGCATTGCAAACGGCGCGGAAGACATTCTGCTCCCTGAGGAATATAAGTATGACGAACAGGAGATTATCAATCACATTATTGAAAGCCGTAAGAAGGGCAAGACCCATCACCTGATTATTAACGCGGAAGGGATTGGCCATTCCACTTCCATGGCCAGAAGGATAGAGGCGGCTACGGGAATCGAGACAAGGGCCACCATTCTGGGTTACATGCAAAGAGGCGGAAATCCCACCGCCATGGATCGTTATTATGCGTCCATCATGGGGGCATATGCGGTGGATATTATGCTTCAGGGCAAATCTAACCGTGTAGTGGGATACAGACATGGGGAATTCTCGGATTTTGATATAGAGGAAGCGCTTCAGATGCAAAAAGGTATCGATGCATATCAGTATGAGATAGCAAAGGTGCTTACGATCTGATGGCCGGATATATGGCTTATATGGATAAGGCGGCTGTTTTTGGAAAATGGCTGCCTTTTGTGATACGATTCAAAATGCCGCATTTGGCTGTGGTTTGACAATGGGCTCATGTACGGATGGATTTTTGGGAGGGGCTGTCCCAAAGGTTACACAATATCGTGGTTTCAGGGAGGCAGGAGGAAACAGTGTTGACAAAAAGGTTTTGGAGATATATATGCCTGGCGGGAATATTTATGTTGTTTGCAATCACAAGACTGTGGCAGCTTTCTTCGCTGCCCTTTGGGCTGCATATCGACGAAGCAGGAATGGCTTATGATGCCTATTGTCTTTCGCAGTACGGAGTGGATCGTTATCTGAAACCGTGGCCTGTGTATCTGCTCAATTTTGGAGGGGGTCAGAATGCCCTTTATACCTTTGTGTGCGCCGGAATGATCAGAATATTTGGATTCAGCGTTCGGGTGATCAGGATGCCTGCGGTCATATCCTCACTCTTTAATCTGGTTTTTGGAATGAAGCTGGTGAAAAAAATGTATCCGGGCAGGGCGTTTATGC
>CAMWWF010000437.1 GCA_947177885.1 uncultured Lachnospiraceae bacterium | reverse complement strand
AGACATATCTCTGTAATATTCTTTATCAAAAGATATTGCTCACAAAATGCTTCTATGCCAGTACTTGCATCATCTGTCTGTTCATTCAGATTCCACAGCCCCCATGCATCCGACTGCTCCACTACACATGAAAGTTTGATGGTTTACTGTAAAGATGCACACAAACCCGCAAGACGGTACACCGCCTTTGGGATGCGGGTTTGACTGCGCGGTTTCCGCAGGAGAGATACAGGACTTTCACAGCAAGAGGCAGAGTATCTTCCACCTGACAAAAATGTCAATTTTGTCCCGCAATCTTCTATAGCAGGCGCATTCGGACATCTGACTGCCATGCTGACAATGGTATCATAAACACTGTCAGAAAATACCGGGCAGGCATCGACCGGTATGCACAATATACGAAATCCTGCCGACGTACCCGGGCTCTCTTTATACACCTCCAGCCATACCGACGCAGCCGACATAACCAATCCATGAGATGAATCGCTTTCCTTGCGATTCCTTCACAATTCACCCCTTCTCCGACACCAGCCCGTTCTCCGTCAGCCGGTATACCTTGTCACAAACTTCCTCAATATACTTTCTGTCATGGGAAATGCTGATGACCGCTCCCGGGAATTCCGCCAGCATCCTGCGGATGACAGGCCCTGACAATGGCGAGAAATTGCGTGTCGGTTCGTCCAGCAGCAGCACATTTGCTCCCGACAGGCTCATCTTTAACAGCAGTACCTTCGCCTTCTGCCCTCCCGACAGCCCGGCTATGGGATGCGCCATCTCATCGGCGGTATATTTCAGTGACCCCAGATAAGTTCTGATCCTGGTCCGTTCCTCCTTCTCTCCGGAAGTGTCCAGAAAGTCCACGGGAGTCATTTCCAGGTCCAACAGATCCTCATAATTCTGGGGCATATATTCCGCACGGATATCCTCTCTCTCCAAAAGCTCCTCCGCTATCCGCTTCAGAAGCGTTGTCTTCCCCGCGCCGTTCTTTCCCACAATACAGATTTTCTCCGAGCCGCGGATCCGAAGCCGGATATCCCTGGCAAGGACTCTGCCTTCTCCCGGGGCACACAGGCTGTCCAACGTAAAGTCGATAACCCCTTTTCCCGCAGGAATGGCGGCGCTCCCGTCTCCAAGCCTGAAGTAAATGGCGCTTTCCTCCTCCGGTATTTCCGTCATGTTCCGGTCTTCTTTTTCAAATCGCCTTTCCATGGATTTCACGGCATGCATTTTCTTCTTCAGCAGTCTGGCTTTCCCCGGACTCTGACGGGAAATGCTGGCCTGGGCATAGTCCACGCTCTGACAGATCCTCCGAAACTTTTCGTCCCGGATCTTCTTTTCCCGCCGCTGCTCCAGCGCTATCTGCTCCTGTCTGACAAATTTCTCCTGCCGTTCCTCCAGATATCTTTGATAAGGCATATGCGCTATGGTGCACCGGCTCTTCGTCTTCCTCTGGATCTGCTCTATATGAATGACCATATTCGCCGTATTTTCGATGAGCGTCTCGTCATGGGATATAAAGAGCACGATCTGCTTCCAGTCCCTGATCATGTTCTCCATCCAGTCCAGTGTCTCCGCATCAATGTCGTTGGATGGCTCATCCAGAAGGAGCACAGAAGGTCCGGACATAAGCAGGCGCATCATCTGGGCTTTCACCTTCTCCCCTCCGGACAGCGTTCCCATGAGCTGTTCCCCGTAGAAGAACTCCTGCGGAACGCTGAAATCTCTGGCAAGCCCTCCCAGCTCCTTCGGCGTCTTTTCATAGAACGAAGGCTCCTCCGTGAAGAATTCATAGACCGATTTCTCCTTATACTCTCCGGGCAGCTCCTGGGGCAGATAAGCAAGTCTCTCCCCGTTGACGATCTTCTCTCCGACCGCTTCCGCGTAATCTTCCGTCAGGTCGGGATCGTATATCCATTTCAGCAGTGTGGATTTGCCGTCCCCCTCTTCTCCGATGATCACTGCCTTATCCCCCGCATTCAGCACACAGGAGAAGTCCTCCAGCAGAACGCGCAGGTCTTTTTTATGGGTAATGTTTAAATTTTTGATCTGTAGCATAATTCCCTCCGTTCTCAGAGAGGGAACACCCGCGTTGCTCGTCGGAAATCCCATGCCGACTCTGCTCATTCGCGCAAAAAAAGTCTGTTTCCGTTGCCGAAAACAGACTCATACACAAAGAAAACCTCTCTATTTTGCCGGAGGAAAACAAACCTCTGACAAGATCAACGGTTCTGAAATGAGTAAGATAATCTGATTCGGCGTACACAAACTTAACGGGCATCCCTGCCTCTGTTATTGTCAATGTTTGTTTCTTCCTGCTCAAACTATCTGCTGCTCATTCCTTCACCTTCACGAACTCGTGCCTTTCTATCTGATGCACTTATGCTACCACAGTATTCCACAATTTGCAAGCAAAAATTTATGTGTATAACGGATGCCTGAGGCGGGGTAGTAAATACGATATAATCAGGATTACAGAAAGGTAATTCCTTACCGGCTGTAAGGAACTGTCACGAAATAACTTATGCATACGGAAATGCTCCGTGAGACCTCACCTGACGGTAGGTATGTGCTGCTTATAATCACTGATTTTGCAGCTGCACATGGCTGGCAGGCATCTGCCGGGTTTCCGGGAGTATGCCTGCCGCCTTTTTATATGGAGGAAGCCTATTCCACAGCAATTCCCCATTTTTCATATATGTCGTCAGCGCTGTATTGCACGAACTCATATTGAATATAGCAGCGGCCCAAACAAACGACATTCATAAGCCCATATAAAAATGTAAAATATAACATACAGACAGTTGCACTTTGTGGGATGCAAGACCCAATTGGGGAGGCGTAGTGGG
>CAMWWF010000436.1 GCA_947177885.1 uncultured Lachnospiraceae bacterium | reverse complement strand
CTCTGTCTCCGTGCGGAACGTGGTTTCCAAAACGCCGGCTCTTGCACCTCCGATTCCCAAAGCGTAAGCCAGTGCCATATCCTTGGCCTTTCCGGTTGCATCCTGCTCCACGGCAATCAGACAGGGAACGCCTTTTCCTTCCTGATATTCGCTTCTCACAGTATGTCCGGGTCCCTTAGGCGCAATCATGGTTACATCCACGTCAGCGGGAGGGACAATGCAGCCGAAGTGAATATTGAAACCATGAGCAAACATCAGCATATTGCCCGCTTCCAAATTAGGTTCAATATCTTTTTTATAAAGATCGGCCTGTTTTTCGTCATTGATCAGAATCATGATAATATCAGCCTGTTTCGCTGCCTCAGCTGCAGTAAACACTTCAAATCCATGTTTTCCAGCCTTTTCCCAGGAGCTGGACCCCTCATATAAACCAATGATTACATGACAACCTGAATCCTTCAGATTCAATGCGTGTGCGTGTCCCTGACTGCCGTAACCGATGATTGCAATGGTTTTTCCCTCCAGCAGAGACAGGTTACAATCCTCCTGATAAAAAATCTTTGCCATTTTCTTTTCCTCCGTCTTCTTGGACATATTTATACTTTATTACAGAAAAATCTTCTCATAGGACCGTTTCATTCCAGTGAAGGTTTCTCCCAGTTAAAAATGCTTTTTGTCCCAATCCTATGGGACAAAACAGCACCTCTACCGCAATTAATCAAGATACACCACGGATTCCGTTCCTCTTCCCAGCCCTGCGATACCGTTCTGGCCTGTTCCAGGATTTCGTATCCATCCAGCAGATCAATAAAAGCGTCTATTTTCTGCTGGTTGCCTGTCAGTTCAATGATCAGACTTTCAGGAGCCACATCAATAATCTTTGCACGGAAAATATCGGAAACTGCAATAATACTCTGCCTCTGCTCCGGCGCAATCCGCACTTTTATCATAATCAATTCCCGATATACGCTTTTATCCGGTTCCAATTCCTTAATATTGCGCACATCCTCCAGCTTTGCCAGCTGTTTTTCAATCTGCTCCAATATCTCATCATCGCCGGAAGCCACAATGGTGATTCTGGTAATGCGGGGGTCCGCCGTAACGCCTGCGGTGATGCTTTCCACATTGTAGCCTCTTCTGGCAAAAAGCCCTGCAATCCGGCTCAAAACACCGGAAGTATTGTTTACTAATAGTTGAAATACCTTTTTCTGCATCAGCCTGTACCTCTTTTCTGAATTACGATTATTATAACAATTCCGACTATTATAACCTGCGATTTTCCGGCAGATCATACTTTCTGATATTTCCGCCATTGTTCCGTTTTTGTTTATTTGCTATCATACCAATTTCCCGATGGGATGTCAACCAAAAGCACTTTAGTCTTTTAAATCCTTAAAATGCATTTCTTTTTTCAGATGGTCTCCTATGCAGGCCGTGCACAGGACGCCGCTCATTTGCTCTCGTCGTTTTCACAGCATTTGGACAGAGCAAGCGTCCCGGTTCTGGCTACTTCCACAATACTGATAGACTGAAGCATCTTAATCATCAGCCTGATTTTATCCGGTTCGCTGCAGATCTGAATCATCATAAAGTGTTTGGACATATCCACAATATCCGCCTTCATGATTTCGCACAGTTCCATAATTTCCCGACGGTTGTTTTTATTGTACTTTATTTTGATAAGCATCAGTTCCCTGCTGATGCACTGCTGTTCCGCAAAGGTTTTCACCTTAATCACATCCAGCTTTTTGTTCAGCTGCTTTTCAATCTGCTCAATGGTGCGCTCGTCTCCGCTGCTCACAATCGTCATGCAGGATACGGTGGGGTCATCGGTTTCTCCCACCGCCAGACTGTCAATATTAAAGCATCGTCTTGAAAACAGTCCGGCTACCTTGCACAATACACCGGAACGGTTTTCCGCCAGTACGGAATAAATTCTTTTCTTCATCCTCACACCTCCGTGTGCGCTTTGGCGCACATACCAATCAAAATTTGAAAGACGGATATTCTACGACCACTTATCATTAATCAATGGTATAGGTAATACTCCGCACAGAATCCGCAGCATTGGGCCGCGGCCATCCGGGGTTACACCAAATCCATAGGATCTATGATGCATTCCAGCAGCATGGTTACATCATCCTTCAGGAAGGCCTCTATGGTCTCTTCACAATTTTCCATATTGGTCAGCCGCAGAAAGGGAATGCCGTACGCAGCCGAAAGCTTTTCCAGGTCCGGACTTCCCGACAGGTCCACCACAGAGTAATTGTCCTTGTAGGTGAAATGCTGATATTGTCTAACCATTCCCAGGTAGTTGTTTTTCAGCACTACGATTTTCACAGGAATATGATGCTGGCACATGGTAGCCAGTTCCATCATTGACATCTGGAAAGACCCGTCGCCGCAGACTGCCACCACCTGTCTGTCCGGAGCGGCTGTCTTGACTCCCATAGCGGCAGGAATGGAATATCCCATAGTTCCCATGCCTCCTGTAGTCATAAATTTCCCCTTCCGCACCTTTGCATAACCGCAGGACCATATTTGATTTTGACCCACATCTGCCACATAAATGCCGTTTTCCTGCATACGGTCCGTAAGCCGCATAATAAATTTGGCCGGGTCCACATAGGCAGGATTGGGACAGCGTTTAGAGGACATAGTGCGCCGGTACTCTCTCAGGGTCTCTGTCCAGTCGGAGTAATCAAAAGAAAGCGCTTCCTTTTCCAGATATTCTCTCAAGTCTTCAAAAATGTGTTTTGCGTCCCCTACCAGAGGAATTGTGGGTCCTGCATTTTTGCCGATTTCGGCAGGGTCCACATCAATATGTACCAGCACTTTGTTCTTTGTAATCAAATC
>CAMWWF010000435.1 GCA_947177885.1 uncultured Lachnospiraceae bacterium | reverse complement strand
CCCGTCCCGTCCGCACCATTTACAAATTCTCCGCCTCATGATAAACTAATTTTATTCTTTGTTTCCCCACAGAAAGGACAATTGTTTATGGACAGATCAAAATTACTTAAAATGCTGGTCATGCTGAGCATGATCGTTGTCATAGCAGGCGGTCTCTCACACCTTATACGCGGCAATTCCATGAGCCTGGCGGAATATGCGCAGCTGAATTCCCTCTCCTCCGACGCCGGGTCTGCGGGAAGCGCTTCCGCGGATTCCCACCGTTCATCCGGATCCGCCGCCCTGTCCGGTTCCGAAAATACATCCGGCAGTGCCGGTGATCAGGAGGCTCCGGCAGGAGACAACAGTGCCGGTGATCAGGCAGCGGCCTCCGGCGTCCCCGGCAGCGGAGATCACACATCGGCAGCCGACACCCCCGAAAACTCAAATTCCCTGACAGCAGACGGAACCAACAACAGTCAGGAGCCCGCAGCGGAAAACGCACAGAACACTTCTCAACTCACAGGCGCTGTTTTAAACGGAACCTCTCAGTCAGAACAGAGAATTTCTCTGACGGAGGATTTCTACTATGAACCGTTGTCCGACAATCTGCGCCGTTACATCACAGGCGTCTCCTATCCCGCTGTGAGTTCGGAGGAGGAAGCCGCCTCACTGGCCGTCCGCTATGATGACCTGCGCTATGTCCATGTGCTGCACTACGATTTTGACGGGAATCCCGCGGAGGGAGAACTGATCTGCAACGAATACATTGCACAGGATCTGGTGGAGATCTTTTACGAGCTGTACTACAACGAATATCAGATCGAGCGGATGCTGCTGATCGACGAATACGACGGAGACGACACCGCCTCCATGGAAGATAACAATACCTCCTGCTTCAACTACCGTGTGGTGGAAGGCAGCGAAAGTCTTTCCAAGCATGCCTATGGCCTTGCCATCGATATTAATCCTTTTTACAATCCCTATGTCACCTATGAAAAGGACGGCACCGAGAAAGTTTCCCCCGTGGCCGCTCTGGGATATGCTGACCGTTCCGTGAACTTCCCCTACAAGATCGACGAGGAAGACCTCTGCTGCCGTCTGTTTAAGGAACACGGCTTCATATGGGGCGGAAACTGGAACAGCCTGAAGGACTACCAGCACTTCCAGAAAACACCAAAGTGACCGGATCTGCAGACACTTAAGCCTACTCCGCCACGCACTTATATTTTGATTTCCGTCCACTTTCCCTGGCGGAACCGGATGCTTGCAAAGAGGAACCTTGACACCTGATCGGCCAGCACGCCGAACCAGATACCGGTGATCCCCATATTCAGCACATATCCGAAGAACCAGGATCCCACCGTGCGCACAAGTGTGACGCTGATCGTGGACGCCACCGCCGTGTAGAGCGTATCTCCCGCGCCTCTCAGACATCCCATGTATATGACCTGCGCGATCTGCAGCATGACTACAAAGATGATCACATGCATGATGCTGACACCGATGGAGACGATCTCTTCCTCCTCAAAGAACAGACGCATCAGTACCCCCGCGCCGGTGAAATACAGGACTGCCAGCACCGCAGCAATCACGCCGCCTATCATGCGGCAGGTTCTTCCGTATTCCTTTGCCCTGTGAGGCTGTTTTGCACCCAGACTGTAACCGATCAGGGCCACTGCCGTGGCCTGCAGTCCGTCTCCGAAGGAGAAGGACAATCCCATGATATTCATGCCCACCTGATGTGCCGCCATGGCGTTGGTTCCCTGCTTCGCCGCCATGATAGCGGTCAGCATAAAGCCGATACGCATCAGCACCTGCTCGGCAAACACACTGTAACCCACCTTAACGATATTCAGGAAAGCTTCTCCGGAGGGTCTTATCTTCTGCGCAATGATCAGTGGAATGCTGACAAAGTTATCCTTCTTCCAGACAGACAGGACACTCATAATACTTGCAACCACCGTGCCTGACACCGTGGCAAGCGCCGCACCTCTGATGCCCAGAGCCGGGAAACCGAAATGCCCCTGGATCAGCAGATAATTGAATAGGATATTTACCGTGTTGGAGACGAGATTCGTGCGCATGGTGATGCGGGTGTTCCCCGCACCTCTCTGGGCGGAATTGATGCCCATCTGTATAACATTAAATATCATGCCGCCCATAATGATCCGAAAATAGAGTACCGCGCTGTCATGGGTCATATCCTCGGAACCGCACAGACGGATAATGGGATCGGCAAACGTTACGAGCAAAAGGCTGAAAGCTGCCGCTGCCAGTACGATGAACATCAGAAAAGTGGCAAAGATTCTGTTTGCTTCCTCCCGTTTTCCCTGACCTTTCCGTCTGGCCACCAACGCGGAGACAGAAACATTTGAAGCAATAAACAGCGCCAGTCCCAGAAATTTGGGCTGGGTGGTGAGGCCTACCGCAGCCACCGCATGGGAGCCGAGAGAGCTGACCATAAGGGAGTCCACCAGTCCCGCGAAGGCGGTAAAAAATGACTCCAGTATGGCCGGCCATGCCATATCTAATGTCTTTTTGATATCATCACTGTTATATCCCCGAAACAATTTCTTCACTTCCGTCACCTGCTTTGACCAATCAATCATCTTGAAAGTCCTGATCGTTCCTTATAATATTTAATGCACCGGATTTTATTATATAACACCTGACCGAAAAAACAAGTGATGAAACCGTCCTGTTGCTTTACAAAATACTGTTATTTTATGAAGATGCTCCTGCTTTTCTCCGCTTCCACAATGCTGCGGCGGCCAATCCCGCGGCTGTGACAAGCGTGAGGGCGTCTCCGGCCCTGAATATCCACAATCCCTCATAGGAAACCGTGATATGCGCCGTCTGCTCCGGCAGATCACAGGCCACCATGGGAATGGGAGCATAATGTCC
>CAMWWF010000434.1 GCA_947177885.1 uncultured Lachnospiraceae bacterium | reverse complement strand
CCGTTAACAACTGTACTAACGATTCCAACTGCTCCGTTCACAACGGCAGCTGCGCAGACAATCGCGGTTCAGGTCATCATTCTGGAAGAGGACACAGATCAGGCTCCCATCATTGATGCAGGAGCAATCGGAGGGGGAAATTTTTTTGAAAAGTGCGGAAGATTTAAACCGTGTCATGGATACCTATGCAGACATGGTGCGGAGAATATGCTTTGTTCATTTGAAAAACAGACACGACTCGGAGGATGTTTTTCAGAATGTATATATGAAATATCTGCTCTATGAAGGCTCCTTTGAGAGCATTGAGCATGAGAAAGCATGGTTTGTACGCGTAACGATCAATGCCTGTACGGACTGGCTGCGATATTTTTCGCGCAGAAAATGGGTTCCCCTTGAGATAGTGGACGAGGAAAAGGAGACCCTTGACAGCACGTCCTCAGAATTGCTGGAGATCGTCCTGAAGCTTCCCGAAAAATATCGCAATGTCATTTATCTGTATTATTATGAAGAATATTCGGCTGTAGAAATTGCCGGAATACTTGGAAAAAAAGAAAATACCGTATATACATGGCTTTCCAGGGCAAAAGATATTCTGCGGGACAGATTGGGAGGTGAGTGGGCATGAATGCGTTACAGAAAAGCATGAGTGAAATACGGGCAACGGACGAATTGAAAAAAAATACGCTACAGCAGTTGAAAGACCTGCAGGAGAAAAGAAGCGGCACCAGATCACGATTTATTATAAGATATGCATTGGCTGCCGTATGCTTATTCCTTCTGTTGGGAACGGGCGGCTATTCCGCATACAGAAAGCCTGTCTCCTACATCAGCATAGATGTAAATCCTTCCATAGAACTGGGCATCAACCGTTTCGGAAAGGTAGTGTCCGCGGAGGCCTATAACGAGGACGGACAGAATGTTTTACAACATGTCTCCTTAACCAATATTTCCTACATGCAGGCAATTGATAAACTATTGGCTGATGAAAACGATCATCATTTTCTGAAGGATGACTCTCTGCTCGTATTTACCGTCATATCAGACCGGTCACACTCGATCATAGAGGAATTACGCACAAATGAATTTGCTCGGACCTATGAAACACTGATGTATACCAGTGATGTCGCCTGTATGGAAGAAGCTCACAGCCACGAAATGTCCTTTGGCATATACCGGGCATATCTGGAACTCTCGCAATATGATCAAAGCGTCACTGTGGAAGACTGTCATGGAATGACCATGGGTGAGATCCAGACACGGATCGAAGGCTGCAGACATCATAATACGGCACAGGATCCGGACGGAACCCAGAATTCGGACAGCCACCATAATGGCCATCACGGAGAACATTACTAAAGCCGGAGCATAAGAGCAGAATCTGCTCAGCAGTCCGTTTCTGCCCTTCCGCAAATTGTTCCGATACCCATCGGGGCTGTCGCCTTAACAAACCGCGACAGCCCCGATCTCTTTTTCAGGATATCTTTCCCACTCCGCTGTCTCAGCGAAAAGTTCAATCTATTGTTGAGTTGCACAAAAATACTTCATATATGGTTATTGTGGCTCAATTTTCCCGGTGGTAAGATAATCTATAACAGCGCAGATGTAATGCAGTACCGGAGCACGGAGAAATCGACACATGAATACCAATGCCATCTACACCATTCACGAAGACGGGAAAATATTTTATTTCTACTCAAAATATGCCGGCGGATTCAGCTATCCGTTTGAAGTGGCCGGCTATCTGAACAGCCTGAAATACACATTACAAAAGACAAAGATCAGAGACCAGAACATTTATGTCTCACCTTTACTGTTACAGATGCGGGGAACCTGCTGTTTTCCGGATGCCTTAAAGGATACATTACTGTTTGAAACGATCACGGAGAAAGTATCTCCGGCAGAAAACACCTTGGAAAATATTCCTTTTCTGATCACTTTGGATATCAACCGGTATACGGTAACCTTTCACTTCAATGATCACCTTGACGAATATAAAAATTTACCGGATATTACTTTCCCGTGTTTTGAACCGTCAGACAAATACAGCGGCGGACGTTTCATGGAAGAATCTCTGTCCATACTGGCGGAATCGGAAAATATATCTTTCGGAGAGGCTAACGAGAAAGTCTTTCAGAAGCTGGTCAGAAAAGCCATTGCGGAACAGGAACGGAATCTGCACGCGTAATATCAACACCCTTTTACCGATTTCGGCGGCACGCCGTACACCTCATGAAATGCCCTGTAAAAAGAACGCAGACTGTTGAAACCGCTGGCAAAACATATTTCTGTCACCGTCATCCCGGAATGTGTCAGCAGACCCATGGCATGTTCGGAACGGAGCTGTTTGAGGTAATCATTGTAAGAACAGCCAAATTTCTCTTTAAAAATGTGGGAAATATGATATTTACTATAGCCGAGCGCATCCGCAAGCTGCGTCAGGCTGATCTCCTCCGTAAAATGTATGTTCAGATAATCGGAGATGCCCTGACAAATGTCCGCTGACACCTTGTTCTGCTTTCTGAGTGTCAGCTGGGACAATATCTCAGACACCATGATATACAGATACCCCTTGGCGATCCGGATATCCGTATTTTTCTGTACATTCTCCAAAAGCCCCTCTGCCAGCCGGGAGAACTGCCTCGTATCCTGCAGACTGCTGACAAAGGGACATTGGGGTCTGTACAGATTGAATTCATGATTAAAGTCGGAAAGAAAATCCTGACTGAAGATCATCATGACAGCGGTGGAATTCTCAGGAGTATACGTCTCGTGTACTTCATTGGGAAATACTATGGATATCATCCCCTTCTCCAGAAGTCTTTTCTGACCGGATATGGTCACCTCGATGGCTCCCTCGAGCACATAGAAAATCTCCACCTGACGATGTATATGCGCCAGAAAAC
>CAMWWF010000433.1 GCA_947177885.1 uncultured Lachnospiraceae bacterium | reverse complement strand
TCGAAGACGTCTTTCAGCATGTCGTTCAGTATTCCCATATGGATCTGCCTCCTTGTCATATATGGCATCAGTTATTGTGGATCAGTTCTGCCAGCCGGGAGACCAGTTCCTCCCGCAGCTCCTCCGGGGGGACGTCTTTCAGGGCGGCATACATTTTCTGCAGCAGCTCCAGTATCTCTTTCCGGTCGTCGATGATCGTGGCAGCCGCCCCGTAGAGCGCGGCTCTGACCTTCCACTGGTTTCTCTTCATCTTGATGTAATTGAGCATGTCTGTTTCCTCTTCCTTTCATCTTTATAAAAATGACCCATGTGAGAGACTTCTTTTCACCGGATCATCATTTCAGGGGCAGGGAGCTTTTTCCTTCCCTTATACGCACAAAGCTCCGGCCGTGATTTACGGCTGATTTTGTCTGGGCTGATAAATTTCAGGCGTAAATAACGACGGAAGATTTCGGGGATTTAAAACAGGGACGCAGGAGATGGGACCCCATGGCGGCGTTCTTCCGGTCGCTGAAGTGGCTGATCTGGTCGTGCATTGTCGTTCTTGTCATAACCGTCCGTCAGCTGCGGGAGTTATCCGGTTTTCTCATCCGTTTGCTCTGAACATTCATATTTTAGCCTACAGACGTTTTTCCTATAAGAGTTGCTGTTTCATCGCCAATGCGTATGTAACCATCATGATCGAACCCGTATGTATCATAAGTACCATATCCAGTCAAACTTGTTGATCCGGACGTCTGTGTAAACATAATTGTAACAGACTTATTAAAACTAACGGGATTTCGCTGTCCGTCGAAATTACAGTGAGAAGATGCGAGTTCGATTTTTGTGCCGCCAGCTTCTGCATATAGTGTTTGATCTGCGCTGCCACCATTTGCGTCAGACTCGCCAATAAAGGTAGCGGTTATACCTGCATATTTGGAACAATCTATCTCATCAACAAAAACAAATGGCGCGGTATTAAACCATCCTCCATTGATATTTACCCGATATGTTCCGGGTATCGTAGCAACAGTTGCATTTTCATAAGTTAATACCGCATACAAAACAAGAGATTCGGATAATGACAGATTATTGATCGAACTGTAGGAAACAGTTGCATCGGTAGAAGATACACTCCAGCCCATGAATGCAGCTCCTGCAGGTGATGGGTTCAGTACATTAAATACCGGATTGCTGATATTGCCATTGTTGTAATATTTTGGCAAGGTCTGTTGACTGTATATTGTGTTATTCATTCCTGTAGTAAGTACAATATCCTGGCTAAATACAGCATACAGATCAATTGGATCGTCACCCATGATCTTACCGGATAACACATTTCCGCTGGCCGAGGAATCCTCTCTCCACCCCACGAACGTCCATCCGGGTTTACTTGGAACTGTTGTGGGAGAAAGACAGGAAATTCCACTGTCTAATTCTTCTTTATAAGAAGTGTTGAGATCGATATGGTAAGTGACTATATTGCCCGCAGAATACACAAGTGTATTTCCCACATATCCTTTTTTGACCTTGCCAGAGCCGATATATAGCTTGCGCCTTGCATTACCTAAAAAAGCTTTTGCCATGAATGTTCCTTTCTATTTGACCAAATAAAATGTATCAGGATGTTGTGCCGCATCATTGGGCAGACTGTCTACGATTTTTACGTATTTAATAACTCCGTTGGCTGTAAGGTTTGTCACTTTTTCTTCTGCGGTTTTTCCGTCATCGAACTCCACATCAGATGCGGCAGTCCAGAAAGAAATCCTCATCCAAGCCTTATTTGCAACATCAATACATTTTCGAAATTTTCTGTTTTTTATGATTCGTTCATTAATAGCCATTATGTTTCTCCTGATATCATAGTGATATAGCCACAAGAGCTATAAAGTTAATAAGTTACAATGTTAATGCCTCCTGAGAGGCGGCAAGATAGTCGGCGGCGTTCATGCCGTATCTTCCCGCGGCCCGGAAGGTGCTGCGGATTTCCTTCCTTGTCCTGTATGGTGTCAGTCATTGTGGATCATCCCTGCCGGGCAGGAGACCAGTTCCTCCCGCAGTTCCTCCGGGGGGACGTTTTTCAGGGCGGCATACATCCGCTGCAGCAGCGCCAGTATCTCCCTGCGGTCGTTGATGACTGTGGCGGCAGCGGTATAAAGTGCGGCCCTGACCTTCCACTGGTTTCTTTTCATTTTGATGTAGCTGGCATGTCTGTTTCCTCTTCCTTTCACGATTTTTATTAAAAAGACCCTGGGGCGTGTTTGCCCCGGTCTGCACGCCACACTTTGCGGTCTGCAGCACCCCAATTTGGTCAACGTAGCCCCATTACGCCTCCCCAATTGAGTCTTGCATCCCACAAAGTGTGACGCACACCCCGGAGAAAACATTTTTCAAACACGCCCTAAGAGGGTCTTCTTTTTGAGGGATCCTTATTTCGGGGGGCGGGAGATTTTCCCTTCCCTTATACGCACAAAGCGTGGGCCGTGATCTGCGGCTGATATTGTCCGGGGCAGATAACTTTCAGGCGTAAATAACGGCGGAAGATTGCAGGGGTTAAAAACAGGGACACAGGAGATGGGACTCCATGGCCGCGTCCGCATCCGTATGCCCGCTGGCAAAGTCATCAAAGGCCTGCTGTGTGACGTCCGCTGCCGTGAGGGTGGAGGCGAGGGAGTCGAAAGCCGCCATGTCGATGTTGATATCCACGTCCTGCAGATTGTTCAGCCCCTCGATGGAAGACTTTATGCTCTCAAGCATGGAGAGGTCCACGGCATCCGGGTTGAAAACGCCGTCCGCGAAGATGTCCCGGTAGGCGGAGCCAAGGGAGTCGAGGGCGGGTTTGAGGCGGGTGTTCAGCTGGTCGATGGTTTGGGAGGGATCGGCAGGCGTCAGGGGAGCCGTTATGGATTCCCGGTACAGTG
>CAMWWF010000432.1 GCA_947177885.1 uncultured Lachnospiraceae bacterium | reverse complement strand
GGCACAGGGGAATGGCCGGACAGACGCAGCCAGGGAAGAAAATCCTGACAATGCCGCAGTCCCGGGGAACTCCGGTGAGGAGCAGGTATCAGAAGAAAACGATACATCAGAGGCGCCGGTATTTGATCTGGAGAACGGAACGGTGATGCTGAACAGCGGTTATGAGATGCCGATCCTGGGGATAGGGACGTTCCGCCTGTCCGGGAGCGAAGCGGAAAATTCCGTGTACTGGGCGCTGCGGGACGGATACCGCCTGATCGATACTGCGAGGATATACGGAAATGAAGCGGACGTGGGACGGGGCATCCAGAGGGCGATTGACGAAGGGATCGTGACAAGGGAGGAGATCTTTGTCACCACGAAAATGTGGACGGATGATTTTGACAACGGGGCAGAGGCTGTGGATGCTTCCCTGGAAAGACTGGGGCTGGATTATATCGACCTGATGATCCTGCACCATTCACAGCCCCGCAATGACGTGGCGGCATACCAGGCCATGGAGCAGGCAGTCAGTGAAGGGAAGCTGCGTTCCATCGGGCTTTCCAATTACTATACGCCGGAGGATTTTGACCGGCTGGTAAACGCCACATCCATCGTGCCCGCGCTGCTTCAGAATGAGACGCATCCTTACCATCAGAGCGTGGAGATGAAGGAGCACCTGCAGCAGTACGGGACGGTGATGGAATCATGGTTCCCACTGGGCGGACGCGGTAACACGCAGACATTGTTTGACGATGAGACCATTTCCGGTATTGCGCAGGCTCACGGAAAAACTTCCGCACAGGTCATTCTGCGGTGGCACTTGCAGGCGGGGAACATTGCAATCCCCGGCTCCAGCAATGAAGACCATATTCAGGAGAACTTTGAGATCTTTGATTTTGAACTGACGGATGGGGAAATGCAGGAGATGACCGCATTAGACCGGAACGAGAGGTTTGCGGCTTATTGATTACGGAAAAATCCAATAGAATACAAATATGGGTATAAAGAAGTATCTTATAAAAAATGAATGGAGGAATTAAGAAATGAGTCAGACTTATCTCACTTTGAATAATGGGACAAAAATCCCGCAGTTCGGTATGGGCGTATACATGGTGCCGGCAGGGGATGCGACAAAAAATGCGTGTCTGGAGGCACTAAAAATGGGTTACCGCCATATTGATACCGCCCATGCTTATCAGAATGAGCGCAGTGTAGGAGAAGCGGTTCGTGAGAGCGGCATCCCCCGTGAGGAAATCTGGGTGACGTCTAAGCTGTGGCCCAGTGAGTATGGGGAAGGCAGGACCATGGAGGGCATCGACAGGATGCTGGAGCGTCTGGACATTGGCTATATTGACCTGCTTTTGCTGCACCAGCAGGTGGGCGATTATATGGGCGCATGGAAGGACTGCGAAAAAGCAGTTGCCCAGGGAAAAGTAAAAAGTGTCGGACTCAGCAATTTTGAATCGGGGCGTCTGGAGGAGGTCTGTGAGGCAGCGGCCATCAAGCCCGCCGTGCTCCAGGTGGAATGCCATCCTTATTTCCAGCAGAACGAATTAAAAAAGCGGCTGGCGCCTTATGGGACAGTCATCGAAGCATGGTATCCCATCGGACATGGCGATGCGGATCTGATCGGTGAACCGGTCTTTACAGAGCTGGCGCAGAAATATGGGAAAACCAATGTTCAGGTCATCCTGCGCTGGCATATCCAGGAAGGCACGGTCATTTTTCCGAAATCCACCAATTCGCAGCATATCAGGGATAATTTTGATATCTTTGATTTTGAACTGACAGGGGAGGAAATGGAGCGGATCAGGGCGGTCGATAAAAATGTGCGGTTCTTTACAACGCCGCTTGAGCAGCAGGAGGCGCAGTTTACAGCCTGGGCGCCGGAGGATTAAGGAGGCAGGACAAGATGGACAGGGCATATGTGATCTGCCACATGGCGGTCTCGCTGGACGGAAAGATAGACGGAGATTTCCATGAGGCGGAAAAAAGCGAAAAAGCAGGGGCATATTATTATGATGTGATTTTTGATCTTGGCTCCTCGATGGCAGGGGGACGTGTTACCACCCGGATGTATTCACCGCAGCCGGAGGTTGACTATGAAAAATACAAAGGCGTGGATGTGCCGGAAGGGGACTATATCTTAAAGAATGCGCAGGGGCATTACTGCCTGGTTTATGACAGGGAAGGCAGATGCACCTGGGAAGCTCCGACAAGTGCGATGAACGGTGTTCCCATGCAGATCGTGGAGGTGGTCACAAAGGCTGCCCGGAAAGAATACCTGGCGTATTTAAGGGATATGGGCATCTCCTATCTCATTACGGAAGAGGAGGAACATCCGGTCAGGGAATCACTGGAAAAGCTGAAAAGACTTTATGGCGTGGAGCGTCTTGTCCTGACAGGCGGCGCATCCATTAACGGTGGTTTTCTGAAAGAAGATATGATTGATGAACTTTCGGTTGTAGTCCTGCCTTATGTGGATGGGAACGGACAACATAAGGCTCTTGCAGACACGGATGGGGCGTTTTGTGACAGGGCATTTTATTTTGCGGAAGCAAAGCCGCTGGAGGGCGGCGCGGTCCACATGAGATTTATAAAAGAGCAATAAGGAGGCAAGATTGTGGATAAAACAATGAACAGGGAAGAATGTGAACGCAGACTGTGAAGCAGGATGCGTTCATGAGGAAGTAGCAAAGCGGATTCCGAATGTCCGCTTTATTCGGACAGATTTGGAATCGGTAAACCCAATGATGCGTTTGCACAGTATTTTACGGGCAGCTCCTTTCTAAAGCCGCTGACAGAACCGGGGGCGAGTGCGGTTTTCTTGCAAATGTCAGTTTTGAGCCGTCATGCCGCAATTACTGGCTGCGGGTGACATTCGGTTTACCATGTATGCGTCCATTTTTGCAACCGTGGTGTGCAGGGTAGTCT
>CAMWWF010000431.1 GCA_947177885.1 uncultured Lachnospiraceae bacterium | reverse complement strand
GTATGTGGATGACCTGGCAAACCTGTGTGTGTTTCTTATGAACCATTACAGCGGCGATGAGACCGTCAACGCCGGAACGGGAAAGGAACTGTCTATCCGAGAGCTCACGGAGCTGGTGGCGAAGGTGATCGGCTATCAGGGAGAGATCAGGTGGGATACCGGTAAGCCGAACGGGACGCCCCGGAAGCTTCTGGACGTATCCAAGGCGACGAAGCTGGGGTGGACCTACAAGACAGAGCTGGAAGAAGGAATCCGTCTCAGCTATGAGGATTTTCTGAACAATCCCATGAGAGCGGAACGGTAGCCAAAGCGGCTGTTATGATCTGTTCAAAGGTCAAAAGCGGACAGACGGAATGTTTCGACGGTGGCTGTCTCATATATGTAACAGCATGAGATACCCGCAATGACATGGACGATAAAGATATGAAGTGCTGAGGCAAAATTATTAAAAATTATAAAAGTATTGAATTCTCCATAGAATATACAGTATAATATTTGCGGGCTTGGTTGCGAGATGTATTGAAAAGAAAAGCATCTGTTGGGATTTCAGGGGGAAAATGTCACAGTATATATTTGAGACAATGCAATTTATGATGTTGCGGTAATGGATGAAGCGAACCGACAGCATTTTGAGACAGGCAATAAACCGTTTTTGAAAATGTAGAAAAGAGGAAACTATGTTAAACAACAAATCCATTTTGATCACCGGAGGTACGGGAAGCTTCGGTAAGGCATTCACCAAATATGTTTTTGAAAATTATGATCCCAAAAAGGTCATTATCTATTCCCGGGATGAATTTAAGCAGCATATTATGCGCAACGAGTTTAAGGAATATGAGGACAGGCTTCGTTTCTTTATCGGTGATGTCCGTGACAGGGAGAGGCTGACCCGCGCATTTGAGGGCGTGGACTATGTGGTTCATGCGGCGGCTTTAAAACAGGTGCCCGCCTGTGAATATAATCCTGCGGAAGCGATCAAGACGAATATAGGCGGTGCTCAGAATGTGATCGATGCGGCGCTGGATTCCGGTGTTAAGAAGGTGGTTGCCCTGTCCACGGATAAGGCGGTCAATCCCGTGAATCTGTACGGAGGAACCAAGCTGGTGTCGGATAAGCTGTTTATTGCGGCCAATGCTTATGCGGGAAGCAAGGATATCAGCTTTGCCATTGTGCGCTACGGCAATGTTGCGGGGAGCAGAGGATCTGTGATTCCGCTGTTCCATGACATTATTAAAAATGGCGGGACAGAGCTTCCCATTACGGATTATCGCATGACCCGTTTCTGGATCAGCCTGCAGCAGGGTGTGGAACTGGTGATCAAGGCATTTGAGGAGGCGAAGGGCGGAGAGACATTTATCTCCAAGATCCCTTCTTTTAAGATCACGGACCTGGCGGAAGCCATGCTGCCCGGCTGCAAGATGCCTGAGACAGGTATCCGGGTGGGTGAGAAGCTGCATGAGGTTATGGTAACGGTGGAGGATTCCCCCAATACCTATGAATATGATAAACATTTCATTGTGTATCCCCAGATGGTATGGAGCGAGAGCAGAAGGGCAAAGCCCACGGGAAAGCCTGTTCCGGAAGGATTTTCTTACAGTTCCGGCAATAATACGGAGTGGCTCGGCGTGGAAGAGATCAAGGAGCTGCTGAAAACAGTTGACCTGGAGAAGTAGGATACGAATATGAAAGAACTGCGGAAGCAATGGAGAAATGGCAAAGCAGACATGCTGTGGTATGCTGTCTGCTTTGCTTTATTAGGATTGATAGACCAACGCCGGGGGAGCGCGGAAGGAACCTTGCAGATGATTTTCGTCAATATGACGGGAATTGCAGTATGGATGCTTTTGCTACCCTCCATGAAGCGTGGCTTTTGGCATACCGGACTTTTCCGGATATGGACGGTCATCTGTATTCCGGGAATGGTGTTCGGATGTGTCTGGGGGCGGAAGCTTTGGCTGTATCCCGGGCAGTGGTATACGGCTTTGGCGAATGTGGTGGCGATAGGTTATCTGGCGCTTTACATTTTTTGGGACCGGAAAGCGGTCAGGGAGAAAGGCAGACTGAATAAGGGCTGCTTTTTTGTGGTTATGGGCATGCTGGCGCTGATGCAGTTCTCGGCCCATGAGGTTTTGTGGCCTCTGTGGTTCTTATGCCTTTTCGGCTGCTTTTACCTGATCGGACTTCCGGAAGAGAAGGAAGAGAGATTTGTGGAGGGAATGCTTCTGGGAATTATAGTGTGGTTCTTTGTACAGCAGATCATTGCCTTTGGATTCAGGCCATATGATCATGTCCGCTACCGGGGATTATATTCCGGTGAGACCCAGAACGGTATCTTCTATATGACGGCATTCTGTGCGTTTACAGGGATGTGGCTGTTGCTGAGAAAAAGAAAGGCCCATTGGAGCTTAAGGATCTTATGTTTCCTGCTGTCTGCCGGGTGTGCGGGGTTTCAGCTTTTGACGGGGGGCAGGTCTTCCTTTTTGGGACTTGTGGCATCGGCGGCGCTGGCGTATATGGCGTATGATATTGTGATGTGCGGCAGTTTCAGGCATTGGATGGGGCAGGGGGTTCTGCTGGCGGTATGTATGGCTGTACTGCTTCCGGCGGTGTACGCATGTGTGCGGTATTTGCCCACGATCCTGCATCATCCGATTTGGTTCGAGGGAGAGTATAACGCGGAAACCAGTGTGCATTCCTATGATCCATGGGACAGTGACAGATATATTTCCTTCGGGACGGCGATGCGGGAAAACGTGGGACGAATGCTGCAGGTGGTGGGAATAGATCTTTTTGCGGAAGACGGCCGGATAAGCTTCAGGACACCCACCGTGCTGACGGTCCACGCTGCGGAGCCGGGAGAGCCGGGAAGCAGCCCGGATAATCCTTTTTCTTTTGAAGAGACGGATTTTGGCAGTTCGATCAGTATCCGCA
>CAMWWF010000430.1 GCA_947177885.1 uncultured Lachnospiraceae bacterium | reverse complement strand
CCCCCCAAATGACTTCTTCTTTGTTTATATATATCAATTTTCCGTTTACACAACTCCACGTAAAATGGGGGGGGCACTTCTGATCAGGAAAAAGAAAAGACGCCGGAGGCAGAGCGCAAAACGGAAAATGAACTTGTTATCGCCCCTGCCCTGAATTACATAGAAGAAAATTACATGCAGCAGTTTACCATAGAGCATCTCGCTGACTTATGCCACTGGAGTCCCACCCATTTCCGAAGGGTTTTCCATGACATTATGGGCACTTCACCCCTGGATTTCGTGAATAATACCCGTATCTCCAAGGCATGTCATCTGCTGCGCAGCACCGAGGAATCGGTTTTAAACATTTCGGAGACAGTGGGATTTCATTCCGTTTCCAGCTTTAACCGCTATTTTGTAAAGATCTTGCAGATGTCTCCCAGAGACTACCGGAAACAGATGCTGAAATCGGAAAAAAGGGCGGAAAATCAATCCATACTGGAATACGCGGGGTGGCTTTATCCCGAAAAATAAAAGAACCTCCCTGCGTTCGCACGCCTGGAGGTTCTTATCTTTATTCATCCTGTTTTCCGTTTCTCTTTCTCTTTGTGCGGAAAATAATAACCCCAAATCCCAAACCTTGCGCCTAATGCATGCAGCAGAGGAAGAACACATCCTCCCCGGCAATGCCCCCGACCTCACCTTCGGCTACTGTGTGCTCCTCCACATAATCTGCGTAAGTAGTGTCTGACACCGCTCTCACACCCACACTCACCAGCATAGCCGTTAAACTGCTGAGCAAAAGGCAGGCATAACCATCCCATCCCATTACCATAAATAAAATCCTCTTATTTTTCTTTTCTGTATTGTACGGGCGTCATTCCGTAACTTTTTTTAAAAAGCCTGTTGAAGTGCTCCACATTCTCATACCCCACTTCTGCGGCAACGGTCTCCACCGTCAGGTCCGTCTCTTTCAGCATGGTCCGGGCCTTTTTCATGCGCTCCTTCTTCACCGCCTCCTGAAAGGTCATTCCGGCTTTTTCCCTGATATATTTGGACAAGTATGGCTTTGACAGATGGAATACATCGGAAAGCGTTTCCAGAGTCACATCCTGATAATTTTGCTGGATATAGCTGATGATCTCTACGATCCGCTCCTCTCTGCCTTCGGTGATATGCTGTTCCGCCGTCAGCTTGTTCACGGCGGAAGCCAGCGCCGCCACAGAGGCCTTTATGATATCTTCATCCACGCCCACGCCCCAGTAATAATGCCCGTTCTGGAGCAATCCCACATAAGCCGCCGCCTTGGAACTTGAACCTTTGGAAATAGCATGCTCCTCATAGACAGAAAGCTGATAACTGATGCCGAAGAAGGTCTTCAGGCAATTGCTGACAGCGTCCAGACGCCCGTTGCCCTGCCCGCAGATCACCCTCCGCTCCCCTTTCTGTTCCACTGTGACTTCCGCCTGTATTCCCTTTTCCTGTTTAAAGTGGCACTCAGAAACGTTAAATACACTGCGGGGAGTTATATATGCCTCCTCAAAAATAGAATAGATCTCCGCGGGAAGCAGCTCCTGATGGCGCTTATCAGAGACGCCTTTGATCAGATATCCCACTTCCTCCTTCATGGCAGCAGGAAGAGCAAAGCCAAACTGCTGCTTTAAGACAAACGCCACGCCACCCTTTCCGGAGACACTGTTGATCCGGATCACATCGGACTCATACTCCCGGCCTACATCCGCAGGGTCAATGGGCAGATAGGGGACATCCCAGCGTTTGCCGCTCTTTCCCTCCTTCAGCCATGTCATACCCTTGCTGATGGCATCCTGGTGGGAACCGGAAAATGCTGTGAATACCAGATCCCCGGCATAAGGGGTCCGCTCATGAACCTTCATACCCGTATATCTCTCATAAGCTTCCCTCACCTTCATGATATGGGAAAAGTCCAGTCCGCTGTTCACACCGTGGCATACCATATTCATCGCCACAGTGACAATATCCACATTGCCGGTGCGTTCCCCGTTGCCGAAAAGCGTGCCTTCCACTCTGTCCGCTCCTGCCAGGATTCCAAACTCCGCGTCACTGACTCCACATCCTCTGTCATTATGAGGATGAACGCTCAGGACAACATTCTCCCTGTATTTCAGATGCTTATGCATGTACTCCACCTGACAGGCAAACACATGGGGCATTGCCACCTGCACGGTGGTAGGCAGGTTGATGATGGCCCTGTGCTCCGGATCAGGCTGCCATACATCCAGAACCGCATTGCAGACCTCCAGAGCATAATCCACCTCTGTCTGGGAAAAACTCTCCGGGCTGTATTCAAAAATGAAATTGCCCTCTGTCTCCTCCGCCATATCCTTCAGCAGCTTCGCTCCGTCTACGGCAAGCTGTCTGATGGCATCCTTATCCTTTTTGAATACCTGCTCCCTCTGTTCCACGGATGTGGAGTTATAGAGATGCACCACGGCACGGGGAGCACCCTTTACCGCCTCAAAGGTCTTCCTGATAATATGTTCTCGCGCCTGCGTCAGCACCTGTATCGTCACATCTTCGGGAATCATGTCCCTTTCGATCAATGCCCTGATAAAATTGTACTCCGTATCGGAGGACGCGGGAAATCCCACCTCAATCTCCTTGAACCCAATGTCCACCAGCAGTTTGAAAAATTCAAGCTTTTCCTCCATACTCATGGGATCGATCAAAGCCTGATTTCCGTCCCGCAGATCCACACTGCACCATACAGGGGACTTTTCTATAGTATCCTTCTTCACCCACTCATAAGTCACTTCCGGTGGCATGTGATAAGTCTTTCCGTATTTTTCTCCGATCGCTGTCATAATAAAACCTCTTTCCTCGTAGTGATTGCACTATCTTATCACACAGGAAAGAGGCCAACAATGATTTTTATTAACTTGTTGTTTGACTTATTTTAATCTATACCTTGTG
>CAMWWF010000429.1 GCA_947177885.1 uncultured Lachnospiraceae bacterium | reverse complement strand
ACCTTAAGATCGTGGATTTTATAAAGAATCTTTCCAGGAGACCCATTGTCAGCGCCTTTACCGCCACTGCCACAGAGGAGGTGAAGGAAGATATCCTGTGCATCCTGAATCTTGTGGAGCCGAATGTGACTATCACGGGCTTTGACAGAGAAAATCTGTATTACAGCGTGGAAACGGTTCGGAGGAAAGATGATTTTGTGATCGATCACATAGAGAAGCATCCGGAAGAAAGCGGGATCATCTATTGTGCCACCAGAAAGAATGTGGATACCCTTTGTGAGACATTGAGACAAAGGGGAGTCCCTGTGACCGGATATCATGCGGGAATTGACAATGAGACCAGAAAGAAGAATCAGGACGATTTCATATATGACCGGGCCCCTGTCATTGTGGCTACCAACGCCTTTGGCATGGGCATCGACAAATCCAATGTGAGATATGTGATCCATTACAATATGCCCCAGAGCATGGAGAATTATTACCAGGAAGCCGGGCGTGCCGGGCGGGACGGGGAACCGGCACAGTGTATCCTGCTTTTTTCGGCGCAGGATATCATGATCAATAAATTCCTTCTGGAGAAAAAGGATTTTTCCGGTCTGGACGACGAAGATGTGGAACTGGTGAAACAGCGGGATATGCGACGCCTCCGGGTCATGGAAGGATACTGCAAAACCACAGGCTGTCTGCGCAATTATATATTGGAATATTTCGGGGAAAAGACGATGGGTCCCTGTGGCAGCTGCGGTAATTGTCACAGAGAATACAAGGAACTGGATATGACTGCCGAGGCCAGGCAGGTCATCAATTGTGTGGCGGAGACCAGGGGAAGATACGGACTGGCCGTTGTCCTGGGAACTCTGACGGGAGCCAACAGGGCAAGGCTGCGGGAGCTTGGCACGGTGAATTACAGATCATACGGGGCGCTGAAGGATACCCATGAGGCTCTGATACGAAGTCTCATCGGTCAGATGATCGAAGAGGGCTATCTGTATCAGACGGAGGATCAGTACAGTGTGCTGAGGATGGGGGACATTACACCGTTAAAGGATGAAAATACCCAGGTGCTTCTGCGCACTTATGAGGAGAAGGAACCGGACAGAATGAAAAGATCCGCACGAAAGAGGAGCACAGATGTGCTTACATCCGCGGGCTATGATCTGTTTGAGGAATTGCGGAGGCTTCGCCTTGAGATAGCAAAGGAGGAATCGCTGCCGCCCTATATTATCTTTAATGACAGGACACTGATCGATATGTGCAGCAAGCTTCCGACGGAGGAGAGGGATCTGCTCAGGGTATCCGGTGTCGGAGAGAATAAGCTGAAAAAATACGGAAAGAGATTTTTGGAGGTCATAAGAACTTTTTCGGATGCACACCCGGACGCGGTCATCAGTATGACGGAGGAAACAGGAGAAACGGAACAGCCGGCTTTTGACAGGGCGGAGTTTAACAGGTCAAGGAATCGGCCGGACGGGGCCGGAGCATCCTGGAACGAAGAGGAGGACGCAAGACTTGAGCGGGAATACGAGTCCGGAATGGGCATATCGGAAATAGCGAAGCTTCACAGCAGAACAACCGGCGGCATACGTGCAAGGCTGAAAAAGCATGGACTGATAGAGTAGCTGCGCACAAGTCTGGAGAGACCAATGACTGCTTTTTGTTTGAAGGGCATTCCGGTGTCGGAGCGTATTTGAAAACCGTCCTGAAAACATGCGTCGGCGGATATGATGAAAAAGGGATTGCATAATGCAGTCCTTTTTTATCTTATAGAAGATTGAAAAAAAGATTTTTTGTTCCGGAGTCTTTTTTTTCCTACTATATAGGTGTAGGGTTATTTTTGTTTTACGCGGGAGGGGATGTTATGGAGGATTCAGGGATCATTGAGCTGTACTTTCAGCGTTCGGAGGAGGCAATTCAGGAAACCGGGAGGAAATACGGCGCATATTTAAATCAGGTGGCCTATAATATTCTGCGCAGTCTCTGCGACATGGAAGAGATCATCAATGATACCTACATGGGTGCGTGGCGTGCCATTCCGCCTGCAAGGCCGAATAATTTAAAGCACTTCTTGTCCCGTATTACAAGGAACCTTTTCTTTGACCGGCTGGCTCCCAAAGCAAAATGTGGGTAGGGTAAGCCAAAGAAAGGGGAGGTAAAGGCTTATAACCTCTGGAACCATTGAATTTACTGGGGGTGAGCCGAATTTGGGCATATAGAGTTGACACTACCGGATTGTCACATGGAGAAAAGATGATGAAATATTTTCGCCTGTGTGGCCGGACTACATGGGAGCGTTAACTGTATTGAAGAGTTATAAGAAAAAATATACGTAAACAGGGAGGTAGTGTTGTGAAAAGGAGATTATTGATTTTAATGACAGTTTTATCCGTCGTTTTTTGCGGATGTGCCGCTGAAAGTGAGAATGAGGAACAGGGAAGCGCTGAGGCGGGAGCCCGGATTACGGATGGAGCAGGACAGGACGGAACCGGGCAGAACAGCACCGGACAGAACGGAACCGGGCAGAGCAACACCGGACAGAGCGGCACCGGACAGAATGGAGCGGGACAGAACAGCACTGGACAGAATATTGCTGCGGGAAATAACGGAACAGCAACATCTGCAAGGGACAATACGGCATCAGTACCGGAAGAATGCATCATACAAGAACAGTCGTTTCCGGTAGAACTGGATGACTGGGGCAGAGTGGAATTTGCCTCGTGTGAGCCGGATCACAGCGTTAATTTTGACGACGTGTCGTTTTTCCTGGTGAAAGACGGTCAGATATTGTATCGGTTCCCTTACTACTGTGAGGGAAATGATACATCCGGTTATATCGGTCTGTTTGACAGTGTGGAAGCGGTAGGTTTCCGGGATATGAACCGTGACGGTAAAGATGATATCGTCATTATCATCAATTATATCACAGGGGCAGGTCTGCAGGGCA
>CAMWWF010000428.1 GCA_947177885.1 uncultured Lachnospiraceae bacterium | reverse complement strand
GCGGTATCCCGGAGGTTTACGGGATTGGGGCGCCGTCGGATCCCGCGCTGTTTGTCCACCTGTGCGTCAGGGAGTGTGCAGCGGTTTTTAGGGGTAGATTGATGGGGAATATGTAATACTATGCAGGGAGAGGGTATCTATCTTGGTCAAAATAGGATTGAAATTGCCGGTCTATGAGTTTGAGGCGGAATTGACGTCGCGTATGACGCTGATAAACGGGTTAAGCGGAAAGGGAAAGACCACACTGGTTGACTATCTGTTCAGTCCTCAGTATGAGGGTGTGCGTGAGGTTATCTTGTCGGATGCGTCCTATGACATAGTCTATGGAAATCCTGCATTAAAAACCATTTCTTCCCAAGAGAGTAAAAAGATCTTTATCTTTGATGAAGACATTAATTTAAATGACAGAAGACAGAGTGTCATATTCCATAATGTGACAGACTGCTATTTTGTGATGATCACAAGAGATCCCATAAAGACTTTGTCGTATTCCATCGAAGATATCTATACATTTATGGCGGACGGCAAAAGGCACTGGCTGGAGAAGTATGTGGACAAGCATGTGTCAAAATGGGCGCCTGGCAAGAAAGGTGTTTCCGTTTTTGTAATTGAGGATTCGGGATATGGCTATGATTGGTTTTGCAGGTTTCTAAATGATACGGCGATCGCGGTGAAATCGGCGGGCGGAAAGGGAAACGTGCATAAACTATGTTCCAATCTTTTGGAAAGGAAACAAGATATCATATGCTTCCTGGCAATAGACTGGTGTGCTTATGGCTGTCATATTAATTCCCTCATTGAGCTGTCAGATGACAGGCTGGTGCTGAACCGGTCATATAAATCCTTTGAGTATATGCTTTTAAATACGACCCTATTGAAGGGATTGACTGATTTGAAAGAGATACCGGATAATGTACTGGAAGAGCGGTATTATGAGGAGTTGATCTTTCGTATTACAGAGAATACGATATATGAGGTGCGGCACAAGAGAAATAAATTGTCAAGATGCTTTCTGGATGATTGCTGCCCCTTTCATCCAAGGCAGGTAGAGAGCAAAGGAGGCTGTGACATAAGCTGCCGGGGAGATAAATTTGAGATGCTTCTAAAGGATACGGCATTTGAATCCCTATTAAATTACAGGAGGTAATCATGCTATACTTCTGGGTTGGCAGTACAGTCAGGTTCCCCATGATAAAAAATTATTATGCCTATGGCGGCGTGCTTGATGTTTTAGGAAGGCCGGATTACTATGAGTCTGATTTTGCGAAAAGGGCGGTAAAAGAGATTGATGATTCCCAACTGATCTCCCCATACAATGTGATCAGCCCGGTTTTGGGAAGCATCAGCACAAGGCAGCTGTCCAGCGGGGTGAAAATGGTGATCCTGTTATATTCGGTGGCAGACATGACCGGCAATGGCGCCAGTATGGGAGGAAATTGCTATCCTCTTGTATTTGAAATGGCAAGGGAGAGGGACGTATTTATCAGAACGCCCTATGTGGATGATATTCCAAAGGGACAGTCTGTTTCGGCTTTCTGTGTGAATAACAGGAGAATAGTCCATACCAGCGATGAATATAGAAAGATGTGCGCTTACTACAGCTGTGATGATTTTGATGAAGAGGATGAATACTGCAGGAAATGGGCTGCAAGGATTCCGGTAAGATAACGAAACGGGAATCTTTGCGGCGAGTCAATATAAAATTTAAATAAGTAAAGGAATGAATGACTATGACAAGTGTAAAGGATTTGGATGCCTACCGGTTTCTGCGCCAGAAGGAGGTTAAGGAGTTAAATTCAGTCGCCTATTTTCTGGAACATAAGAAAACCGGGGCCAGAGTGTTTTTGCTGTCCAATGATGACGAGAACAAGGTGTTTTCCATCGGATTTCGGACGCCGCCGTCGGATTCCACCGGGGTGCCGCACATTTTGGAGCACAGTGTTTTGTGCGGGTCCACGAAGTTTCCGATAAAAGACCCCTTTGTGGAGCTGGTGAAAGGTTCCATGAACACGTTCCTCAATGCCATGACGTATCCGGACAAGACGGTGTACCCGGTGGCCAGCACCAATGACAAGGATTTTCAGAACCTGATGAATGTATATCTGGACGCGGTGCTGAATCCCAATATTTATAAAGAGCCGAAGATCTTTATGCAGGAAGGGTGGCACTATGAGCTGGAGGAAGAGGACGGGGAGCTGACGTATAACGGCGTGGTGTATAATGAGATGAAAGGGGCTTTCTCCTCCCCAGAGAGCGTGCTGGAGCGGCACACCCAGAAGGTGCTGTTTCCCGATACCTGCTATGGCTATGAGTCAGGCGGGGACCCCAAAGACGTGCCGAAGCTGACGTATGAGGCATTTCTGGATTTCCACAGGACGTACTATCATCCCTCCAACAGCTACATTTATCTCTACGGGAACATGGATATGGCCGAAAAACTGCAGTGGCTGGATAAGGAGTATCTGGGCGGCTATGATCGGCTGGAAGTGGATTCCCAGATCCACATGCAGAAGCCTTTTGACGCGCCTAAGTTTGAGGAGATCAGTTACTCCATTACGGAGGAAGAGGACGGAGAAAACGGGGCGTATCTGTCTGTCAGCGATGTGGTGGGGACGGATCTGGACCCGAAGCTGTATGTGGCGTTCCAGATTTTGGAGTATACCCTGATTGAGGCTCCGGGCGCGCCTTTGAAGCAGGCTCTTTTGGACGCGGGCATCGGGCAGGATATTTTCGGCGGATAAGACAGCGGGATCTTGCAGCCTTATTTTTCCGTCATCGCAAAAGGGGCGAAGACGGAGCAAAAAGGCGAGTTTCTGGCAGTGGTCAAGGGCACGCTTCGGAAGCTGGCAGACCAGGGAATCAATAAGAAAAGTCTTCTGGCCGGGATGAACTATTCGGAGTTTAAGTACCGGGAGGCGGATTACGGGACTACGCCTAAGGGGCTGATG
>CAMWWF010000427.1 GCA_947177885.1 uncultured Lachnospiraceae bacterium | reverse complement strand
ATCCTATAGCCGGTGGTGTCATTTCCGGACATTTCAATGCCTGCAAATGCCCATATGCTTTCTTATATTGCACAATTCCACCGGATACCGTTCCCTGTTCCGTTCCTGTCCCCCGTCTCCTGACTCAGATCCGACTTATTCATTCCTATTCATTTGCCACAATATCCGCCAGATTACTCTTTCGGGCCTGAATCTCCACTCCCATGATCCCCCTGACAGGATAGGTCACTTCGCTGTAGATGCCTGTGCTTTCGATCAGCTTCCCGTCAGGTGCATACACATTTCCCATATCCCCCTCCGAAACAGACAGTTGTCCGTTCCCGTCATAATGATAGATTTCCACCCTGTCATCTTTGACATTATAGACAGTGTAATTCAGCACAATGACCTTTCCGCCTATCAGCCCCTTTGCCGGACACTCCCACTCTCCGTTCAGATTCAGATTCCCCTGCAGCGCGGACAGGTAAATCGCATAGGCCTCATGGGGATCCCTGATCAGAATGGAATGGGAAATTCCGTATTCCTCCACATCAATGACCGCCGAGGCCAGATTGGAAGCAGCCAGGGCATCCTCCAGATAAACCGCGGACGCCCTGAACATGTCAAGCTGCAGGATACCGCACAGCAGGATCCCCAAGAACAACAGGTAGAACAGTCCCGTAACCAATTCCAACTGTCCCGCTTCCGCCGCCTTAATTTTTTGCCGTGGAAATCCGCTTTTCCTCAAAATCATACTCTCCCTCCAGCCTGCCTCTTATCTCCAGAGTGATAATATCGCCGTAAGTGACAGGAGTCATGGTAGTTCCCGTAAGTTCCAGCTCCGTCACTCCCACGACCTCCAGTTCCCGTCCCAGACGGATGCGGTCCTCCTCTGTCAGATATCCCACTGTTTCCATCTTCAGAATATACTGTCTGGCGATCTGGCTCACTTCTGTTTTCTGATGGATCAGCCGGACATTAGCCAGATAGGAAAGCATGAGCACCGTCATGGCAAGCATACAGATTCCCGCCGCCATGATATCTCCTATGCTTCCTCTCTCCTGTCTCATGGTGTGACTCCCGTCAGGATATTCTGCGCTTCAGTAGTCATTGCCCCCACTATAGTCTCAATAAACACCTTCAGACTGTCCTTCATGACCACACAGAGCAGCAGGGCGATCACACACAGGCCCACTGTCACCAGGATCCCGTCGATCCCCGGTTCCTGCCTGCATCCCAGCCGTATGATCTTTCTGATTCCATTTCCCATCTTCTGCACTTTTTCCTTCATTTGTATCTCCTCCTATTACTATTTTGAGTGAAAATATATTGCTATTTGTTATTGTTTTTTGTTATCGCTTCCCGGCTCTTGTTACCGCTTCCCGTTTTTGTGATCCCTTCTAAAGCTGCAACCTGCTATAGGAACAACCCTCCGGACTCTTTCACCCATGCCTTCCCGATACCTCCGCGTAACATATACCGAAGGTAGTTTCCGTTCCGCCGACACCGTCTCATCAAAAATTGGCCGCAGCTCCAAACAGATATGTCACACAGGCATACAGCGCCATTCCCAGGATCACCGTCAGCACCCCCAATTGATAAAACGTGATGCTTCTGTCCAACGCTCCCTTTTTCCGCTCCAGAACAGTCTCCTCCATATCCTTTATCTGTTCGCCGATATCGCCCAACAGTGCTAACGCCTGTCCTGACTCCAGTGCCTGCAGAATGGTAATGCACAGGGAATCTATGTACCGATTGTCAAAACGGGTCTGAAAACGGTCCAGCGCTTCATAAATATCCGCTTTCATCACAATGTCCCCTGCCAGATCCAGAAGCGCCCTGCGGAGTCTCCGTTCCCGTATACTGCCATAACATTCCGAAAGAGCGTCCGTCACATAGACTCCCGCCTGTATCTGTATCTCCAGAGCATGGTAGACCAGTTTCAGTTCGGGAAGCATTCTCTCATTGTCCATCCGGTTCAGATAATCCAGCAGTAACACCGGTAAGAAAAACAGCGCCGCCATACCGCCTGTCCCGACCCAGACACTCACTCCGCTCAGCGCCGAAAGGCCGAGCAATGCCAAAACGATCCGTACCGCCAGAAAGCGTGGGGGATCCATTTTCCTGCCATAGTGGAAAGCGGCTCCGTTTTTCCGCAGCCACTTTTCCGTTCTCTGATACCAGACGCTTCTTTTCCCGCGTTCCCTCACCAGGCCCGACAGGTCCCTGTATGCTTTCAGCACCAGCTGCTCCGGGTGATATGCGGTTCGCAGCACATGAAACAGCAGTACCGTCAAGAGCGCGCTGACCACAGGTAAGAGCTTCAACATCCACAAAATCTGTCTCTCTTCCATTCGTGCCTCCTTAGCTGTGGACTTTCTGCAGCTGTGCCCAGAACAGCAGGAAAATCACTCCCAGCGCCCCCAGTCCGATCCTGCCGGGGACCGTTCCCCAGACCAGCTCCCGGAAAGTCAGGTTGATCAAATGTCCCACCGTCAACAGCACTGCCAGCGACATTACCAGCAGCAGAGACATGTTCACAATCGCTTCCCGCATCATGGACTTTCTCTCCTGGGCAATACGCAAGTGCTCCCGCAGACTTCTCCTGCTGCTGCTCACCAGGGCCGTAAAATCCGCGCAATACCGGATACTGATTTCCATATTTCTGGCAAGCTCCTGAAATTTGGGATGTTCCACCTTCTCCGCCATTGACAGAAGCGCTATTCCTGTGTCACCGGTAATCTGCGCTTCCGTATAGCACTCCTCCAACACTGTTTTGATGGGCTCTTCCATATATCTGCTGACCTGATCCAATGTGCCGGTGACCTCTGACGCCGTAATGCTGTAATTTCCCAGAAAATCCAACAGTTTCATTAAATTGTCATTCACTCGGCGGAGATTTCTTGCACGCAGATACCGAAGCGCCATCACTTCCACTGCGATCACTGCCGCGATCGTAAATACGGCTGCCCGGATTCCCCCAAATACAACAGCGATCAGAAACACCGTACCC
>CAMWWF010000426.1 GCA_947177885.1 uncultured Lachnospiraceae bacterium | reverse complement strand
GACGTCCTTTTCTTACTAACTGGTTAAATGTTGGCATTCTGTTTCACCTCTTTCTAAAGTATACTGTTGATGTCCGCATACATGTCCGCTCCGTTTGGAAATTCTATGGGACAGATACGGGAAAATCCGTCTGCCGCTTTACTCACAAAAAAAGAGCATCCGCACGCATGCCTTATTAGTATAGCCGCTTACGGATGCATTGTCAACATCTTTTTAAACTGAAATAACGGAATCTGCCCGCGCTCCCGGATCAAAACGCAGAATGCATCCAAATCCCGTGCGTGCCCTTGTGCGATAAAAACTGCAGATAATAACCTTACACACAACATCCCGCACGGTTCCCAGGATCACACCCACAGCAAAACCTCTGCCGCGGAACCGGTTTTTCACAGCTGGAAATCTGCCGCAGCACCGATTTTCACAACAGAAAACTCTGCCACTTAACCGATTTTCACAGCGGGAACCCCCGGCCGGTTGGACCGCTACTTCAATTCCGCAATATAGCGCCTCAGAGCGTCCTCCCATGACGGCAGCTTCTCAAAACCGTTCTCCGTCAGCTTCTCCTTGCTCATACGGCTGTTCATGGGGCGGTTGGCCTTTGCACCGTATTCCGCCGAAGTCACGGGAACCACATTCACCTTCACGCCGGCTTCCCGAAAGATGGCACATGCAAAATCATACCAGGAACAGAAGCCCTCGTTGGTGGCATGGTATATCCCGTACTTTTCCGTCTGGACCATATCCACCAGCAGCCTTGCCAGATCATAGGTATAGGTGGGGGAACCAAACTGATCGTTGACCACCGTGATGGTATCATGAGTCTCAGCCAGCTTCAGCATAGTCTTCACGAAATTCTTTCCGTTAATGCCAAATACCCATGCGATACGCACGATGAAATACTTCTCCAGAAGCTCCTGAACCGCCAGCTCCCCTTCATACTTGGTCTGCCCGTATACACTCCTGGGGGCTCTCTCATCCTCCGGTTCCCAGACATTCTCTCCCTGCCCGTCAAACACATAATCCGTGCTGATATAGATCATTCGGATATCCAGATCTTTGCAGACCCTTGCAATATTCCGGGGACCGTCTGCGTTAACTTTCCGACATGCCTCCACATTCTCCTCGGCCGCATCCACCGCCGTATAGGCAGCACAATGAATTACCGCATCCGGGGCCGCCTCCCTGATCACCTTGTCCACACTGACAGCATCGGTGATATCCATCTCCTGAATGTCCACACCTACGGCCTCAATACCTCTCTTCTCCAATTCATTGACTACATCATAGCCCAGCTGACCTTTTACGCCTGTAACCAAAACCTTCATACACTGTCTCCATTTCTTTTTGCAACAGGGGCAATGCCGCGTGGCATCGCCCCTGATTCATGACAATAGGCAATTTGCAGAACATACCTTACATTGTTTCGATTTGTGCTATTCGTTGTCTTCGGCTACAGCGACCATTTCTCCTGCTGTCTCCTCCGCATCCTCTGTCTCGTCAAAATCATCCGTCTCTTCCGATACTTCCGATTCATTCAGCTCCTCATTATCGTCAGAACCGAATTCATTCTCCATACCGGCTTCTCCGGTCATGTCAAACTCATCCTCCATGTCAAGTTCATCGAAAGAGATCGTCTCCGTCTCATCCGTGTTCAGCCTGGTATTTCGATATCTCTTCATACCTGTACCTACAGGGATCAGCTTACCGATGATGACATTCTCTTTCAGACCGATCAGGTTATCCACCTTGCCCTTGATAGCGGCTTCTGTCAGTACCTTGGTGGTCTCCTGGAAGGATGCCGCTGACAGGAAGGAGTTGGTAGCCAATGCAGCCTTGGTGATACCCAGCAGCACCTGCTTACCTTCTGCAGGCTCCCTTCCTTCCGCCGTAAGCCGCTCGTTCATATCCTCATACTCGAGAACATCCACCAGCGTACCGGGAAGGAATTCCGTATCTCCGTTGGTCTCAATGCGGATCTTCTTCAACATCTGCCGCACAATGACTTCAATATGCTTATCTGCAATATCAACACCCTGCAGACGGTATACACGCTGTACCTCGCGGAGCATGTAATCCTGAACGGCACGGATACCCTTGATCTTCAGCAGGTCATGAGGATTTACGCTTCCTTCTGTCAGCTCGTCACCGGCCTCCAGGATCTGCTCATCCATGATCTTGATACGGGAACCGTAAGGAATCAGGTAAGTCTTGCTCTCACCGGTTTCATCATTTGTGATGACCACCTCACGCTTTTTCTTGGTATCCTTGATCTCCGCCCTGCCGCCGAACTCGGCAATGATCGCAAGTCCTTTGGGCTTTCTGGCCTCGAACAGCTCCTCTACACGGGGAAGACCCTGTGTGATGTCATCGCCGGCCACGCCGCCGGTATGGAAAGTTCTCATGGTCAGCTGGGTACCGGGCTCACCGATGGACTGCGCCGCAATGATGCCGACTGCCTCGCCCACCTGTACCGCCTCACCGGTGGCCATGTTGGCACCGTAACATTTTGCACAGATACCCACATGGGAACGGCAGGTCAGAATGGTACGGATCTTCACCGCCTCCACGGGCTCGCCCTTCTCGTTCACACCGACACTCAAAATTCTGGAGGCACGGCTGGGTGTGATCATATGATTCCGCTTTACAATAACATTGCCGTCTCTGTCCATGATATCTTCGCAGGAATATCTTCCTGTGATTCTGTCTTTCAGACTCTCAATGGTCTCTTTACCGTCCATGAATGCCTTGACCACCATTCCGGGGATCTCCGTCCTGCCTTCACAGCAGTCCACCTCCCGAATGGACAGCTCCTGGGATACATCCACCATACGTCTGGTCAGATAACCGGAGTCAGCCGTTCGCAGCGCGGTGTCGGACAGACCCTTGCGAGCGCCGTGAGCGGACATAAAATACTCCAGTACGTCCAGGCCTTCACGGAAATTAGATTTGATAGGCAGCTCAATGGTTCTGCCGGTGGTATCCGCCATCAGGCCACGCA